>NZ_GL882732.1:6670-11269 GCF_000195655.1 Klebsiella sp. MS 92-3 | reverse complement strand
CCCCCCCCCCCCCCCCCCCCCCGCCACGCCCCAGCCATTGCTGGTGCGTTCGAGATTATCGTCATGCAGCAGAAAGATCTGCCCGTCCTTCGACAGCTTGGCGTCAAATTCAATCATCGTGTGCCCGTAGCGGGCGCCGACGTCGATAGCCGCCAGGGTGTTCTCCGGCGCCAGTTTACCGCCGCCGCGATGGGCGACGATGCGGGGATAAGGCCAGTTACTCATGCGCGTTGTCCTGTTTCACCATCAAAGAGGTGCAGATGTTCCAAAGGCAGATGCAGCCATAGCGTGCTGCCTGCCGCCGGGCGCTGCTGGTGCGGCAGTCTGACCACCAGCTTCTGTTCGCCCCAGCGCCCGTGAGCGAGGTTATCGGCACCTAAAATTTCCAGGGTGTCCATCAGCAGCGGAATACCACCTTGCGCCTGCGAGCTTAAGATAAAATGCTCCGGACGGATACCGAGCGTCATTTTACGCCCAGCGTGGCGCCGGTGCTCATGATTCGTCGGCAGCTGCATGCCGCCCGCCAGCTCAAAGCGACCGCCGTCATCGCTGATGCGCCCTTCCAGCAGGTTCATGGCCGGGCTGCCGATAAAGCTCGCCACAAAGCGGCTGGCTGGCTTCTCATACACTTCCACCGGGGTGCCGATCTGCTCGGCAACGCCTTTGTTCATCACCATCACCCGCTGGGCGAGGGTCATCGCCTCCACCTGGTCATGGGTGACGTACAGCGAGGTGGTTTTCAGGCGGCGATGCAGCTGCTGCAGTTCCAGACGCATCTGCACGCGCAGCTTGGCGTCGAGGTTTGACAACGGTTCGTCGAAGAGGAATACCGCCGGATCACGCACGATGGCGCGGCCCATCGCCACGCGCTGGCGCTGGCCGCCGGACAGTTCCCGCGGGCGGCGCTTGAGCAGACCATCCAGCTCAAGAATGCGCGCCGCCTCCTGCACCCGCTCGGCGATCAATCCCTTACCCATGCCGCGAATCTTCAGCCCCCACGCCATGTTCTCTTCCACGCTCATATGCGGATAAAGGGCATAGTTCTGGAACACCATCGCGATGCCGCGATCCTTCGGCTCCATCTCGGTCACCCGTTTACGATCGATCCAGATATCGCCGCTGGTCACCCGTTCAAGTCCCGCGACCATCCGCAGCAGCGTTGATTTCCCGCAGCCCGACGGGCCGACCATGACGATAAATTCTCCGTCCGCCACGTCCAGCGTCAGCGGTTGAATTACCTGGGTTTTGCCATCCCAGCTTTTGCTTACTGCCTGTAGTTTTAAACCAGCCATTTTATTTCTCACTATCGACCAGGCCGCGCACAAACGCGCGCTGCATGGCTAAAACGATGACGACCGGCGGGATCAGGGTCAGCAGCATCGCCGCCATCACCTGATTCCACTGGGTAGTACCTTCGCCGGTGGCGATCATGCCTTTAATACCGGCGACGGCGGTGCCAAGATTCACATCCTGAATAATCAGCAACGGCCACAGATACTGGTTCCAGCCGTAGATAAAGGTGATGACGAACAGCGCGGCGAGGTTGGTTTTCGACAGCGGCAGCACGATGTCGCGAAAGAAGCGCATCGGCGAAGCGCCATCGATACGCGCCGCTTCAATCAGCTCGTCCGGCAGGGTCATAAAGAACTGGCGGAACAGGAAGGTAGCGGTGGCCGAAGCCATCAACGGCAGCGTTAACCCGGCATAGCTGTCGAGCATGTTGAGGTTGGCGATCACCTCCACCGTCGGGAAAATACGCACCTCGACCGGCAGCATCAGGGTGATAAAGATCATCCAGAAGAACAGGTTACGCAGCGGAAAGCGGAACCAGACGATAGCGAACGCCGAAAGCATCGACACCACGATTTTGCCGACCGTAATGGCGAACGCCATGATGAAGCTGTTGAGCATCATCAGCCAGAACGGCGCGCTGTTGACGCCGACGCCGTTCACCCAAATGGTCTTCATGTTCTCCAGCAGATGGCTACCGGGGATCAGCGTCATCGGCGTTTCAAATACCGATTTGTTATCCAGCGTCGCCGCCACGAAGGCGACGTACAGCGGGAATAAAATGACGGCGATACCCAGGATCAGCATGGTGTGGCTGAAAATCGTCAGCCCGCGACGGTTCTCAATCATTGGTAACGCACCTTACTTTCAACGTAACGGAACTGCACCACCGTCAGGATAATGACGAGGAACATCAGCACCACCGACTGCGCGGCGGAAGCGGATAGATCGAGCCCGGCGAAACCTTCGCGATAGATTTTGTAGATCAGAGTGGTGGTCGCCTGCACCGGGCCGCCAGCGGTGGCGGCATCGATCACCGGGAAGGTGTCGAAGAAGGCATAAACCAGGTTGACCACCAGCAGGAAGAAACTCACCGGCGCAATCAGCGGCAGCGCCAGCTTAAAGAAGCGACGAATCGGCCCGGCGCCGTCGATGGCGGCGGCCTCAACCAGCGAACGCGGAATCGACTGCAGCGCGGCGAAGAAGAACAGGAAGTTGTAGCTTATCTGCTTCCACACCGAGGCGAAGACCACCAGAAACATCGCCTGGCCGCTGTTCTGCGCATGGTTCCAGTCATAGCCCAGCTCGCCGAGGAAATGGGTGATCAGCCCGCGCCCGGGGTTAAAGAGGAAGATCCACAGCACCGCCGCGACGGCGGGGGCCACGGCGTACGGCAGCAGCATCAGCGTTTGATAAAAGCGGCTGCCGCGCACCACATAGTCGACCAGCGCGGCGAAAAACAGCGAAATGAGCAGGCCGCTGACGGTCACCAGGGCGCTAAATTTTATGGTGGTCCAGAACGAGTCCAGGTAGTACGGATCGTGGAACAGCGCAACGAAGTTATCCAGGCCGACGAACTGGCTGGAAAGGCCAAAGGGATCGACGCTCTGCAGCGAGTACCACAGCGCTTCGCCTGCGGGCCAGATAAAGAAAATCAACGTGATAATCAGCTGCGGCGCGACCAGCACATAGGGCAGCCAGCGCGAGCGGAATACCGGACGGGATGATGACATTGAGATTGGGTTCCTGAACAATGCCGGGTGGCGGCTACGCCTTACCCGGCCTACATAGGGCACATCGTAGGCCCGGTAAGCGCAGCGCCACCGGGCAAGTTACAGATTACGATTTGGTCGCTTGCTCGAAGCGACGCAGCAGCTGGTTTCCGCGCTGCACGGCGGAATCCAGCGCCTGCTGCGGGGTTTTCTTGCCGGTCCACACGCTCTCCAGCTCTTCATCGACGATGGTGCGGATTTGCGGCATGTTGCCCAGGCGCAGACCTTTGGTGAACGGCAACGGCGGCTTGTTCAGCATCTGGCGGGTAGCGATATCGGCGCCCGGGTTCTTATCATAGAAGCCCTGCTGACGCGTCAGATCGTAGGCCGCGGTAGTGATCGGCAGGTAGCCGGTTTTCTGGTGCCACTCGGCGGCGTTTTCCGGTTTGGTCAGGAAGTCGAGGAACTTCGCCACGCCGGTGTAGGTCTCTTTGTCTTTGCCCTGCATCACCCACAGGCTGGCCCCGCCGATGATGGCGTTCTGCGGCGCGCCTTTCACGTCGGCATCGTAAGGCATCATGCCGACGCCGTAGTTAAATTTGGCGTACTGGCGGATATCGGCCAGCGATCCGGACGAGGCAGTGGTAATGGCGCAGTCGCCGTTATAGAACTTTTCGGTAGACTCGTCTTTACGCCCGAAGTAGCTGAAATCGCCCTTCTTGTTCATCTCTTCGAGCAGCGCGATATGCTTCACCTGCTCCGGCTTGTTGAACTCAAGAACCGCGTCGGTACCGTCGAAGCCGTTATTCTTCGTGGCCACCGGCAGACCGTGCCAGGCGCTGAAGTTTTCAATCTGGATCCAGCCCTGCCAGCCGCTGGCGTAGCCGCACTTCATCCCGGCGGCTTTCAGCTTCGCGGTATAGGCCGCCAGATCCTGCCAGGTCTTCGGCGGCTGATCCGGATCTAAGCCGGCTTTTTTGAAGGCGTCTTTGTTGTAGTAGAGCACCGGGGTAGAGCTGTTAAACGGCTGGGAGAGCAGATGGCCGGTTTTCGAATCGGTGTAATACCCGGCCACCGTCGGTACGAACTGCGATTCATCAAACTTGATGCCCGCCTCGCTAAACACCTGGTAGACCGGCTTAATGGCTTTTGACGCCATCATGGTGGCGGTGCCGACTTCATACACCTGCAGGATAGCCGGCGCGTTGCCGGTACGGAAGGCGGCGATACCGGCGCTCAGGCTCTGCTCGTAGTTGCCTTTGTATACCGGAACGATTTTGTAATCAGGATTGGCCGCGTTAAAGCGTTGCGCCAGAGAATCCACTTCTTTACCCAGCTCGCCTTCCATTGAGTGCCAGAACGGGATGGTGGTAACCGCCAGGGCCTGACCGGCAAAAGCCAGGCTCAGCGCCAGTCCTAAAGCTGTATGTCGTAACGATATCATCGGTTATCTCTCTTGTTGTGCCGGATGCGCGATTTCACGCGTTTTATGCTCGCGGGGTAACATGACATGTTCGAATTACAGAAAAATAACTTTTTTATTACAAAAAAAAGATAGTAACGGGTCAGAGAGATGACAAGCCGATGAAAGGACGGG
>NZ_GL882732.1:0-6509 GCF_000195655.1 Klebsiella sp. MS 92-3 | reverse complement strand
GCGCCTCGCCCGGGCTACAAACCGGCGAAGCCGCCGGGTTGCAACGAGTTAACCGTCATCCACGCAAACGCGCGACAATCTGTTCCAGGGTAAGTTGCCCTGCTGCTGCCTCGACGGTCATGCCGACGAAGTCTGGATTCGCTGGCAATATAATTCCATTTCGCTTTAAAAAAAGCAGGGTGATAAACAGTGCCGTACGCTTATTACCATCATTAAATATATGACCGCGAGAAATCGCCAGCAGATGCATCGCAGCGAGTCGCCACACGTCTGTCACACCTTCATATTCAATTTTGTTTAGCACCCTATACATTATCGCTTCGGCACGCCCCGGATCGGGCATACCGGCAACGCCAGGCGTGACGCGGAGCAGCCTGTCGTGAAACTGTATTATCTCTTCCGCTGAGATAATCTGCAGCGTCATTTATCCGCAAGCTCCCTGATCTCATCACCATGAACCGCCATGATAGCCGCGAACTCATCATCCATTCTGGCCGCCTGGTAGCGTTCAAACTCTTCTGCACTAATGATGACTGCAGATTTATGCCCACGACGGGTAATGGTCACAGGTACACCTGTCACTGCGCTTTCCAGCACATCGGCCAGATTTTGCCGGGCTTCGCTATAGTTAACCGTTCTCATAAAAACCTCCAAAGCTGTACTCTTTTATTGTACAACATACATGTACAAAAAAAGGGCCAACAGGCTCTTTTAAATGTATTCGTGCGATCGGCTCCCGGGGTCGGCGCAAGCGCCTCGCCCGGGCTACAAACCGGCGAAGTGAACGACGCCGGGTTGCGATGAATTAACCGCCGAGATAGGCGCTGCGCACCGCCTCGTTGGCCAACAGCGCGTCGCCGGTATCCTCCAGCACCACGTGACCGTTTTCCAGTACGTAGCCGCGATCGGCCAGCTTCAGCGCCTGGTTGGCGTTCTGCTCAACCAGGAAGATCGTCATTCCCTGCTCGCGCAGCTGCTGGATGGTGTCGAAAATCTGCTGAATGATAATCGGCGCCAGCCCCAGCGACGGTTCATCCAGCAGCAGCAGGCGCGGTTGGCTCATCAGGGCGCGACCGATCGCCAGCATCTGCTGCTCGCCGCCGGACATGGTGCCGGCGCGCTGAATACGGCGTTCATGCAGACGCGGGAACAGCTCATACACCCATTTGATGCGGGTCTGGAACTGATCGCGGTCGGCAAAAAAACCGCCCATCGCCAGGTTCTCTTCCACCGTCATACGCGAAAAGACGCGCCGCCCTTCCGGAACGATCGCCACCGCCTCGCGCATGATCTTCGCGGTTTGCCAGTCGGTAATATCCTTACCGTCAAAGACAATGCGCCCGCTGGAAGCCCGCGGATCGCCGCACAGCGTACCAAGTAGGGTGGTTTTCCCCGCGCCGTTGGCGCCGATAAGCGTGACGATCTCGCCCTGTTTGATATGCAGGCTGACGTTGTGCAGCGCCTGAATCTTGCCGTAGTGGGCGCTGACGTTGTCAAAAGTTAACATCGCGTTTTCCATCTTATGCCTCACCAAGGTATGCGCGGATCACGTCCGGGTTATTACGAATCTCTTCCGGCGTCCCGTTGGCCAGCGGTGTTCCCTGGTTCACGACGTAGATGCGATCGGAAATGCCCATCACCAGCTTCATATCGTGTTCGATAAGCAGGATGGTGGTGTTGTGATGGTTACGCAGCTCGGCGATAAGCTCGTCCAGCTCTTTGGTCTCTTTCGGGTTCAGCCCCGCCGCCGGTTCATCGAGCATCAGAATTTCCGGCTGGGTCACCATGCAGCGGGCAATCTCCAGCCGACGCTGGTCGCCGTAGGCCAGGTTGCTGGCCTGACGGTTGGCATGCTCCAGCAGGCCGATGCGCTCCAGCCAGGTGGCGGCCCTGTCCAGCGCTTCGCTCTGCGCCCGACGGAAGGCCGGCGTTTTCAGCAGGCCGGAGAAGAGCCCGGTTTTCAGCTGCTGATGCTGCGCCACCAGCAGGTTTTCAATCACCGTCATTTCGCGGAACAGGCGCACGTGCTGGAAGGTCCGCACCACGCCCATCCGCGCAATCTGCTGACCCGGCAGCCCTTCCAGGTGCTGGTCGCGCAGCAGAATAGTGCCGCCGGTGGGCTTGTAAAAACCGGTCAGGCAGTTAAAGACGGTGGTCTTCCCGGCGCCGTTGGGGCCGATCAGCGAGACGATCTCGCGCTCTCTGAGCTCCAGCGACACATTGTTGACGGCCAGCAGACCGCCGAAACGCATCATCAGGCCGCTAACGGATAATAATGGCTGACTCATGCCTGCTCTCCTTTCGCCTGACCGTTTTTCAGCTTCAACTGCACGCGCGTCATTGGCAGAAGCCCCTGCGGACGCCAGATCATCATCAGCACCATCAGGCCGCCGAGCATTAACATGCTGTATTCGTTGAAGTCACGCATCAACTCGCGCGAGACCACCAGCAGAATAGCCGCGAGGATCACCGCGAACTGCGAGCCCATCCCGCCCAGCACGACGATCGCCAGCACAAAGGCTGACTCGGCGAAGGTAAAGGATTCCGGGCTGACGAAGCCCTGGCGCGCGGCGAACAGCGTGCCGGCGAAGCCAGCAAACGCGGCGCTGATGGTAAAGGCGGTCAGCTTGATGCGCGTCGGGCTCAGGCCCAGCGAACGACAGGCGATCTCATCTTCACGCAGCGCTTCCCACGCCCGGCCCAGCGGCATTCGCAGCAGGCGGTTGATGACGAACAGGCTGAGCACTACCAGCAGCAACGCCACCAGGTAGAGGAAAATCACCCGATCGGAGGGATCGTATTTGACGCCGAAGAAGTTGCTGAAGGTATCCCAGCCGCCTTCGCGGGCGCTGCGGCTAAATTCGAGGCCAAAGAAGGTCGGTTTCGGGATCTGGCTGATACCGTTCGGCCCGCCGGTGATCTCGGTATTGTTGAGCAGCAGAATGCGCACGATCTCGCCGAAGCCTAAGGTCACAATCGCCAGGTAGTCGCCGCGCAAACGCAGCACCGGGAAGCCCAGCAGGAAACCGGCCGCCGCGGAGACCAGGCCGGCCAGCGGGAGACAGGTCCAGAAGCCAAGACCGTAATAGTGGTTCAGCAGCGCAAAGGTATACGCGCCGATGGCATAGAACCCACCGTAGCCCAGCACCAGCAGGCCGGAAAGGCCGACCACCACGTTCAACCCGAGGCCGAGGATGATATAGATCATCGTCAGGGTGGCGATATCCACCGTGCCGCGCGACACCATAAACGGCCAGGCCACGGCAATCACCAGCAGGGCGATCAGGAACAGCTTCTGCTTCACCGTCGACCCGTCAATCGCCGGCATAATAAACTTCGGCCCGGAGACGTTCTTAACCGCTTTCTGGAACAGCGGCCGCAGCAGCTGGAAGAAAAAGACCACCGCGGTACCGATGAAGATCCACTGCCAGCGAATATCGGCGGCGGTATCGACCACCAGTTTGGTGCCGTTCAGCTCCAGCTGCACGCCCATAAAGACGCCCGCCAGAATGAAGAACATCACGGCAGAGAGCAGCGCCATTGCAATTTGCATCGGTTTCATACTTTTTCCACCTCCGGGCGGCCCAGAATGCCGGTCGGCATCACTAACAGCACCAGAATCAGCAGCGCGAAGGAAACGACGTCCTTATATTCGGTGCTGAGATAGGCGGAAGAGAGCGCCTCGGCAATACCCAGGATCAGGCCGCCGATCATCGCGCCAGGGATACTGCCGATCCCGCCGAGCACGGCGGCGGTGAACGCCTTCATCCCGGCCATAAAGCCGATGTAGGGGTTAATCACGCCGTAGAACTGCCCCAGCAGCACGCCGGCCACCGCCGCCATCGCTGCGCCGATGACAAAGGTCAGGGCAATGACGCGGTCGGTGTTAATCCCGAGCAGGCTGGCCATTTTCAGATCTTCCGCGCAGGCGCGGCAGGCGCGCCCCATCCGCGAGTAGCGAATAAACAGCGTCAGGGCCAGCATGGCGATAAAGGTCACCACCCAGATCACCAGTTGCATGGTGGTGATCGTCGCGGAGAAGCTGTCGCTGTGGCCGACGACCCACTGGCCGTTAAACAAGCTCGGCAGCGCCACGTCGCGGGAGCCCTGGGTCAGGCTGACGTAGTTCTGCAGGAAGATAGACATCCCGATGGCGGAGATCAGCGCAATCAGGCGCTTGGAGTTACGCACCGGCCGATAGGCCACGCGCTCAATGCTCCAGCCGTAGGCGCTGGCAATCACAATGGCGCCCACGAATCCGGCGGCGACCAGCAGCCAGCTAGTGTCAATGCCCATCATCATCAGCGCGGCGATGATCATGAAGGAGACATAGCTGCCAATCATATAGACCTCGCCGTGGGCGAAGTTGATCATGCCGATAATGCCGTACACCATCGTATAGCCGATGGCGATCAACGCATAGGTACTGCCCAGCGTGACGCCGTTAAACATCTGCTGCAGAAAATAGAGAAACTGCTCGGACATAAGGTAACCTTTTTCAAACCGCCCGCGGTTCGCAGGCGGAGGGATAACTCGTCTTCAGCGCTTATTTCGCCGCGCTCGAAGAGCCGTCGGCGTGCCACTGGAAGACACCAAACTCAAATCCCTTCAGATCGCCTTTTTCATCCCAGGTCAGCGGCCCAATCACGGTTTTCGCCCCGTGCGCTTTCAAATCGTTGATTAAATCCAGCGGCTGCTGGCTGCCGGTTCTGTCCATCGCCTGCGTCAGCGACTGAACGGCGGCATAGGTGATCCAGACGTACGGTCCGCTCGGATCTTTCTTCTCCGCTTTCAGCGCGTTGACGATGGCGCTGTTGGCAGGGTCCTGATCGTAGCGTTTTGGCATTGTCACCAGCATGCCTTCCGCCGCGGCGCCCGCGATATTGGACAGCGAGGCGTTGCCGACCCCTTCCGGCCCCATAAACACGGTTTTCAACCCGACGGAGCGCGCCTGGCGCAGCATCTGGCCCATTTCCGGGTAGTAGCCGCCGTAGTAGACGAAGTCGATGTTCTCTTTCTTCAGGCGCGCCAGCAGGGCGGAGAAATCTTTTTCCCCCGCGGTGATGCCATCGAAGAAGACGATGTTGGCCCCGGCTTTCTTCAGGTTGTCCTGCACCGAACGCGCCAGCCCTTCGCCGTACTGCTGCTTGTCATGAATGATGGCGATACGCTGCGGTTTGACTTTCTCGACGATATATTTCGCCGCGGTCGGCCCCTGCGAGGAGTCGAGGCCGGCGGTACGCATGATGTACTGGTATCCGCGCTGGGTCAGCTCCGGATTGGTCGCCCCGGGGGAGATCATCAGGATGCCTTCATCCTCATAGATGTCGGAAGCCGGCTGGGTGGAAGAGGAGCACAGGTGGCCGATAACGTACTGAATGCCGTCGTTGACGATTTTGTTGGCCACCGCGACCGCTTGCTTCGGATCGCAGGCGTCGTCATATTCGACGGCCACCAGCTTGTCGCCCTTAATGCCGCCGCTGGCGTTGATGTCTTTAATCGCCTGACGCGCGCCATTGAACTCCATGTCGCCCCACTGGGCCACTGGACCCGACATCGCGCCGACCACGGCGACCTTAATATCCTTGGCCATCGCCGCGTGCGACATCGCTAATGCGACAATGCCCGCGACGATGGTTTTCGCGTTCCTTTTCATGCTGCAGAACCCCGTTCGTGATGTGGTGTAAATGTTTTGTATTTTTATGGTTAAAAAGCATTCTGTGCTTTTATTAAACAACGCCATTTTTACCATTGAGTTTAATGGTTTAGCGCAGTTTTTCACTAAAAAACAGATTAAAATCTCTATTTTTCAGTCGATTAAGCAAAGATAATATTCTGTATTTTGGTGAAGATAAACAAAAAAAAGTCCATCCTGCAGCATAAAATAACGATACATAAGGCGGAATAAAACGCTGCACATTAGGTTAAAATTCTGCTTATTTTTCGATCCATGACGGATTGAGCTACCCTGACAACGCCAGGAAAACGAATCCCCTGATGTACGCGCAAAAAACAGCGCTCCGCCAGACAGCAATTTTGGGTACACTGGCGCCTCTGTTTTGCACTGGATTTGCCGCCCATGAAACTGACCATTATCCGTTTACAGCACTTCAGCGATCAGGATCGCATTGATCTGGGGAAAATCTGGCCGTCGCAGGATCTGTCGACGCTGACCCTTGATGAAAACCATCGTCTCTACGCCGCCCGCTTTAACGAGCGCCTGCTGGGCGCCGTGCGCGTTACCCTGCGCGGCGTCGAAGGTGAGCTCAGCGATCTGTGCGTGCGTGAAGTGACCCGCCGCCGCGGCGTCGGACAATACTTAGTGGAAGAGACATTGCGTGATAACCCGGCGATCAATAGCTGGCGCGTCGCCGACCATGGGGTGGAGGACCGCGACGTGATGGCGGCCTTTATGCAGGCGCTCGGCTTTAGCGCCCAGCAGAATGGTTGGGAAAAGCATTAAGCCGTAGCCCCAATAAGCGGAGCATGACCAAGGAAGAACCCGGCGG
>NZ_GL882731.1:27114-28273 GCF_000195655.1 Klebsiella sp. MS 92-3 | reverse complement strand
CCCAGGCCCGGCAAGCGCAGCGCCGCCGGGGAGGACACCGCAGATACCGTAGCCATTTTTGTGCCGGATGGCGGCATAAAGGCCTTATCCGGCCTACGGCATCCTTCCGCAGGCCTATACTGCGCCGCCGAGTAACAAACGCCAGGCAGCCTATCTCACGCCTTCTGCTTGGCCTCGGACTCCTGGCTGCTGTTCAGCGCCAGCGAGACCGCCAGCGTCTGGGCCAGACACAGGGAAGCAACCTGCGAACGGAAGCCATCCACCTGCGCTTCACGCACCACAAAGCAGACATCGCTGAAGGCCGCCAGCGGGCTGACCTGGCTGTCGGTAATGGCGATCTGCCGCGCTTTGCGCTGCGCGCCCAGCTCCACCAGCTCGACCACTTCCCGGGCGTACGGCGAGAAGCTCACCGCCACCACCACGTCTTTCGGGCCGACCAGACTCAGCTGTTCGGTGAACATGCCGCCGAGGCCGTCGATCAGAAAGGCTTTGCGATCGAGGTGACGCAGCGCATAGGTCAGATAGGAGGCGACGCTGAACGACCGGCGCAGACCAATGACGTAAATATTTTCCGCCTCGCCCAGCAGGGCCACCGCGCGCTCCAGATCATCGCTGGAGGTCTGCATCGCCAGCTGCTGCAGCGCCTGGTTGTTCACCATCGTGAACATATTGAGGATTTCCGTCGGCGTTTCCGGCGGGCTGGACTCATCGCTGGTGGTCTGGCGGAAAAGACGGGCGCGCTCGGTATAGTTGGCGGTCTCTTCCATCAAATGTTGCTTGAACATCTGTTTCATTTCGTTAAAGCCGCTGAAGCCGAAGGCGTTGGCAAAACGAATCAACGTGGAAGGGGGAACATCCGCCTGTTGCGCAATGGAGGCCACGGTATCGAAAGCCACGCTATTGCTGTTATCAAGGATATAGCGGGCGACCTGTTTCAGGCGTTTGCTTAACGTATCGTAGCGACGCCTGATTTCATCCTGCAGGATGGTCAGCTGTGTTGGGTTATTGGCCATAGAGTGCGCTCTGAGAAAATGGAAGGAATATGGCTTCCAGTGTACCAAATGAAGCGAATTTTTCATTTATTGCGACGAAATACGCGATTCATTTCACGAAGAAACAGAAAAAAACCCCCCCCCCCCCCCGGCGGCGGGGGGGGGGG
>NZ_GL882731.1:20650-27021 GCF_000195655.1 Klebsiella sp. MS 92-3 | reverse complement strand
GGGGGGGGGGGGGGGGGGGGGGGGGGGCTCGGGGGATCAGCGGCGGGCTTCGCGCCAGTAGCCAATGAGCGTCAGGTAGTTGCGTTTCACTTCCTCTATCAGGGCCTCATCGCTGAGCTCACCCTGCATCCAGCGCCGCGACGGCTGGCCAAAGATGGTGCGCCCGACGGCGAAACCTTTGATCATCGGGTGTGCGGCCGCCTCGGCGAAACCGGCGCGCAGTTTGTCGGAAGGGGCGTCAAGCCCGAGGATCAGGATCCCGCGGCTCCACGGATCTTCGCGCTCGATAAGGGCGGTGATCTGCTGCCAGCTGGCGCTGGAGAGCGGCGGCAGCTTCCACCAGTCCGGCTTGATCCCCAGCTGATAGAAGTGTTCCAGCATAGTGTGGTAATGGCGCTCGTCTTTGTCCGGGCCATTTTCCGGCAGGATCACCTCCAGCAGCAGTTCATGGCCTGACTTGTTACAGGCCTGCCAGACCTCGAGCAGCAGGGCGTCCTGCTCTGCACGCAGCGCCGCCGGGTCGTCCGGGTGATAGAAGACCAGGCATTTGACGACATGCTCCAGCGGCCAGTCGATCAGCTGCGAGCCGATGTTGCCATGCTCCAGACGCAGCGGTCGCGAGCTGGGCAGTTCGATAGGGCGGCCGATCCACCAGCCCTTGCCGGTAATGGCGTTGAGCGCACGCTGGCCGTAGGTGCCGTCGGCCAGAATGCCGCTGCGCTGATCGAGACCTGCCTCCTGCGCCGCCGCTTCGGCCGCGGCCAACAACAGCAGCTTGAGCTGCGGAATGCAGGCTTCGTCGCGCCCGGTCTCCCGCGCCAGATCGGCCAGCTGTTTACGATGGTCAAAGGCGAAAATGCACAGCTCCGGCCACTGCTGACGGCGGCTGGTGACCCGGTGCAGGTGGTTGAGGCGCTCGTCGACGTCCGGGCGCGGCACCGATTCGGCGCGCTGCAGGTAGTCGTCGAGTTCGACTTTGGTCGGCATCGCCGGCGCGCAGCCGTGGCGGGAGACCACCAGCGCCCCGCAGGCGTTGGCGTAACGGCAAGCCTGCTCCCAGCCTTCGTCGTTGAGCCAGCCGCGCAGCAGACCCGACATAAAGGCATCCCCGGCGCCCAGCACGTTGAGAACCTCCACGCGCACGCCCTGCTGTAGCGGCACCTGGTCCCAGCTGTCCGGGATGTCGCCTTCCAGCACCACGCAGCCCATCGGCCCGCGCTTGCAGACGAGAGTGGCTTTGGTGGCATTGCGCACATTTTTCAGCGCGGTCAGGGTATCGGTGCTGCCCCCGGCAATATGAAACTCTTCTTCGGTTCCCACCACCAAATCGAACAGATGCAGCACTTCCTGCAGCTGGCTGGTGACCGGTCCGGACTCAATGAAACGGGTTTCGCCATCGCCGAGCGAGGTGAGCCCCCACAGCACCGGACGGTAATCGATATCCAGCGCGGTACGCAGGCCGTGACGGCGGGCGTACTCCAGCGCCTTCAGCACCGCGGCGCGGGTGTTGGCGTGCGACAGGTGGGTGCCAGTCACCGCCAGCGCCCGCGAGGAGGCAATATACTCCTCGCTAATGTCGTCAGGCGTTAAGGCCATATCGGCGCAGTTATCGCGGTAGAAAATCAGGGGGAAGGTCTCCTGATCCTTAATCCCCAGCATCACCAGCGCGGTCAGGCGAGATTTGTCGGTAATCAGATACTCGGTATCCACCCCGGCGCGGTTGAGCGTTTCGCGCAGGAAACGGCCGTTGTGTTCATCGCCAACGCGCGCCAGCATGGCCGATTTCAGCCCCTGAATCGCGGTGCCAAAGGCCACGTTGCCGGAGGAGCCGCCCAGATATTTCGCGAAACTGGCAACGTCTTCTAGCCGCGAACCAATCTGCTGGGCATAGAGGTCGACGGCCACCCGACCTATACAGATGACGTCGAGCCGCTTTACTGCTGCATTCATAGCTAGGATTTCCTTTTTGGTGTCTGCTGCCTGGAAGGGTCGGGATCCCGACGTCGACTCCGTGAACAGCCTGAGGGTTATTGGTTACCCTTAGTTTGAGAAATAAATATTTCATTTGCAAACTCGTTCGAAATTAAAAAACCAAAAGTGTGAGGGATCTACCACTCTGCCGCACTGAGCCTCGCGCGAGCGCGGATCGCCCCCTCTGTCGACCGGGGGAAAAATGAAACGCCAAATGGCATCCATTTACCTATGATTTTTAAGGGGATATTTCCGTCTGGTGCGGCAAAAAAGGGCCTGAAAACGTGTCTGGAATGTAAGTGAAACGTATGAAATGGGTAGAGAGTTTGATCCTTCTCGCAAAATGAAATATTTCTTCTGTATTTGTATTTAATGAAAAAAATGTTTGCCTATAATCCACAGGTATTCCAGTGACGTGAACGACGGCCCCGGCGGCATCGGCGCGACGCCACACACAAATACTGAACAATAAGGATTGTGCATCATGGGCAAACTGAGACTGACAACGGCGCAGGCGCTGGTGAAGTTCCTCGATAACCAGTACCTGGAAGTGGATGGCGTAGAGCTGAAGTTCGTGAAAGGCATTTTCGCGATTTTCGGCCATGGCAACGTCCTGGGGCTGGGGCAGGCGCTGGAGCAGGACAGCGGCGATATGCGCGTCTATCAGGGGCGCAACGAGCAGGGGATGGCCCACGCGGCCACCGGTTTTGCCCGCCAGGCCCTGCGCCGGCAGATTATCGCCTGCACCTCCTCCATCGGTCCGGGAGCGGCCAACATGATCACCGCCGCCGGCACCGCCAGCGCCAACCGCATCCCACTGCTGCTGCTGCCGGGCGATGTCTTCGCCACCCGCCAGCCGGATCCGGTGCTCCAGCAGATTGAACAGAGCTACGATCTCAGCATTAGCACCAATGACGCTTTCCGCGCAGTCAGCAAATACTGGGACCGTATTACCCGCCCGGAACAGCTGATGAGCGCCTGCATCAACGCCATGCGCGTCCTGACCGACCCGGCGGAAACCGGCGCGGTGACGCTGTGCTTGCCGCAGGATGTGCAGGGCGAAGCCTGGGATTACCCGGAATCCTTCTTTGCGCGCCGCGTGCACCGTCTCGACCGGCGCCCGGCCAGCGCCGCGCAGCTGGCGGACGCCGTGGCGGCCATCAAAGCCAGCCGTAAACCGCTGATCGTCTGCGGCGGCGGGGTGAAATACTCCGGCGCGGGCGAAGCGCTGTCCCGTTTCGCCGAGCGCTACGGGGTGCCCTTCGCCGAAACCCAGGCCGGGAAGGGGACGGTGGTCTCGTCTCACCCCCTGAACGTCGGCGGCGTCGGCGAGACGGGCTGCCTGGCGGCGAACCTGCTGGCGAAAGAGGCCGACCTGGTGATCGGCGTCGGCACCCGCTTCAGCGATTTTACCACCGCCTCGAAATGGATTTTCCAGCACCCGGAGGTGCGTTTCCTGAATATTAACGTCAGCAACTTCGACGCCTGGAAGCTGGACGGCATTGCCATGCTGGCGGACGCCCGGGAAGCAATGACCGCTCTCGACGCGGCGCTGGCGGACAGCGGCTGGCAGGCCGGCTGGGGCGCGCAGATCGAGAGCGTGCAGAGCCGTCAGTTAAAAGAGACCCAGCGCGTCTACCAGGCGGTGTGGCAGGAGAAATCCTTTGTGCCGGAGATCGACGATCATCTCGATCGTGAATCGGTGTATCGCGAGTTCCGCCAGATCACCGACTCCACCCTGACCCAGAGCAGCGTTCTTGGAGTACTGAATGAAACGCTGCCGGCCGAGGCGGTGATCGTCGCGGCGGCGGGCAGCCTGCCCGGCGATCTGCAGCGCGTCTGGCGCAACCGTGCGGAAAACACCTACCACGTGGAGTACGGCTACTCCTGCATGGGATATGAAGTCAACGCGGCGCTGGGCGTGAAGCTGGCGCAGCCGCAGAGCGAAGTCTACTCCCTGGTCGGCGATGGCTCCTTCATGATGCTGCACTCTGAGCTGGTCACCTCCCTGCAGGAGCGGGCGAAGATCAACGTCGTGCTATTCGACAACATGGCCAACGGCTGCATCAACAACCTGCAGATGGAGCACGGGATGGACAGCTTCGGCACCGAGTTCCGCTACCGTCAGCCGGAAACCGGCCAGCTGCAGGGCGGCCTGGTGCCGGTGGACTTCGCCACCATCGCCGCCGGCTACGGCTGCAAAACCTGGCGCGTCACTACCCTGGACGAACTGCGCCACGCGCTGGACGCCGCCCGTCGCGAAACGGTCAGCACTCTGATTGATATTAAAGTGCTGCCGAAGACCATGGTGCACAAATACGGCAGCTGGTGGAACGTCGGAGTCGCCCAGACGGCGCTCTCTGAGCGGATCCGCAAGGTGGCGCAAATGATTAATGAAAAGCGCGCCCAGGCGCGTGATTACTAAAACGAACCTCTACCCTGAATCCTACAGACTTACGGAGAAAACCATTATGTCGCTCAAATTAGGTGTCATCGGCGCTGGCGCTATCGGTAAAGAACACATCCGTCGCTGCACCCAGGTTCTGCAGGGCGCCACCGTCGTGGCGGTGTCTGATATCAATGCCGACAACGCCCGTGCGGCGGTCGCGCTGCCGGGCGTGCAGGCGGAAGTCTACGCCGACGGCCACGACGTGATTAACGCCAGCGATGTCGATGCCATCCTGGTCACCTCCTGGGACCCGACCCACGAAGAGTACACTCTGGCCGCCATCGCCGCCGGTAAGCCGGTATTCTGCGAAAAACCGCTGGCGATGACCGCGGAAGGCTGCCGCCGCATCGTCGATGCCGAAATGAAGGCCGGCCGTCGTCTGGTGCAGGTTGGCTTTATGCGCCCGTACGACGAAGGCTATCTGGCGCTGAAAAAAGTGATCGACGATGGCGATATCGGCGCACCGCTGATGCTGCGCTGTGCCCACCGCAACCAGTCGGTCGGCGAGAACTACACCACCGATATGGCGATCACCAACACCCTGATCCACGAGCTGGACGTGCTGCGCTGGCTGCTGAACGATGACTACCGTTCCGTGCAGGTGCGCTTCCCGCGCTCCACCTCGCACACCCATGCGCGCCTGAAAGATCCGCAGATCGTCTCCTTTGAAACCAAAAAAGGCACCCTGATCGACGTCGAAGTGTTCGTGAACTGCCAGTACGGGTATGACATCCAGTGCGAAGTGGTCGGCGAGACCGGGATTGCCCGTCTGCCGGAGCCGTCTGCCGTCCAGATGCGCAAGTCCGCCAGCCTGTCGACCGCCATTCTGACCGACTGGAAAGACCGCTTTATCAAAGCCTACGACGTCGAGCTGCAGGCCTTTATCAACGACGTCAAAGCCGGTCAGCTGCACGGCCCGTCGGCCTGGGACGGCTACGCGGCGTCGGTGGCGGCGGACGCCTGCATTAAAGCGCAGGGAACCAGCGAGCCGGTTGAAGTGACGCTGCCTGAGTGCCCGGCATTCTACAAACGTTAAGCGCGTTTTGCTGACGGAACTTCTTTGCACAGGTAACGACGATGAAAATTGCCTTTGATGTGGATGTCATTAAGGACCTCGGGATCACCCGCATGGTCCATCAGGTAGCGGAGTGGGGCTACAAGTACATTGAACAGTCGCCGCACCCGCAGATAAACCCGTTCTACAAGCACCCGCGCGCCAGCCGGGAGATCATGGCGGAGTACAAGCAGGCGCTGCGCGATACCGGCCTTGAGCTGTCGTCGTTTATCTGCGTCTACCGCTGGTCCGGCCCGGACGAACTGCGCCGTCAGGCGGCGGTGAAAAACTGGAAACGGCTGGTGGAAATCGCGGTGGAGATGGACGTTCAGGTGATCAACACCGAGTTCTCCGGCGATCCGAATCAGCCTGAGATCTGCGATGAAATGTTCTATCGCTCAATGGAAGAGCTGTTGCCGATTTTTGAGCGGGAAGGCATCCGCGTGGAGATCCAGGCGCATCCCTGGGATTTCTGCGAAGAGAACAATGAAACCGTCGATATCGTGAAGTCGTTCCGCAGCGATAACGTGAAGTACGTCTACAGCGTGCCGCACACCTTTTTCTACGACAAAGGCGTCGGCGACGTGGCGAGCATGCTGCGCTATGCCGGGAGCGATCTCTCCCATGTCCTGATTGCGGACACCCGCAATCATACGAAACATTGCCGCTATATCGTTAACCCGCCGGGCGTGGATGCCGTGGTGCACCAGCACGTAGGCGTCGGGGAAGGGGATGTGGATTTCGACGCGCTATTCCGCACCCTGCGCGAAATGAAATTCGCCGAGCAGACCTTCAAGGTCGGCGGGGAGCCGATTGTCGCCACCTCGCTGTTTGGCTACCCGGAAAAAATGAAATACCAGGCAGTGGAAACCCGTGAACTTATTGAACGTGAATTGC
>NZ_GL882731.1:19445-20532 GCF_000195655.1 Klebsiella sp. MS 92-3 | reverse complement strand
GGGGCGGGGGGGGGGGGGGGGGGGGGGCGGCAGGAGCCCTACTATGAACAAAGATAACGTCAAACTGGCTATCGCCCCAATCGGCTGGACTAACGATGATATGCCGGAGCTCGGCAGCGAAAACACCTTCCAGCAGATCGTCAGCGAAATGGCGCTGGCCGGCTTTACCGGCAGCGAAGTCGGCAGCAAATATCCGCGCGACCCGGCGGTTCTCAAGCCGATGCTGGATATCCGCGGCATTCAGATCTGCAACGCCTGGTTCAGCACCTTTTTCGCCAACGGCCAGCGGGAAAAAACCATTGATGAATTCGTCAATCACATGAACTTCCTTCATGCGATGGGCGCGAAAGTGATTGGCTGCTCCGAGCAGAGCGGCAGCATCCAGGGGCTGGATAAACCGATCCTCGGCGATGCGAAGCCGTGCTTCAGCGACGAAGAGTGGCAGCGGGTGGCGGAAGGCTACAACACCCTCGGCCGCCTGGCGGCGGAGAAGGGAATGCAGGTCTGTCTGCATCACCACATGGGCACCGGCATTCAGACCACCGCGGAAATCGACAAATTTATGTCGCTGGTGGACGAGCGCGTCTTCCTGCTGTTCGACACCGGCCACGCCTGGTATTCCGAAGGCGGCGAAGCGCCGATGCTGGCGATCCTCAAAAAGTATCTGCCGCGCATCAACCACGTCCACCTGAAAGACGTCCGCCCGCCGGTGATCGACCAGGTGCGCCGCGACGGCCTGTCGTTCCTCGACGGCGTGAAAAAAGGCACCTTCACCGTCCCGGGCGACGGGGTGATCGATTTCCGTCCGGTGTTCAAGCTGCTGGACGACTTTGGCTATAAAGGCTGGATGGTAGTGGAAGCCGAGCAGGATCCTGCTCTGGCCAATCCTTTCGAATACGCCGTCAAAGCGCGCAAATATATCCGCGAAACGGCAGGGATCTAATCGTTGTGACATTTTCAGGCCATACCGGGTATGGCCTGCTTTTTTCCTCTCACAACCGGACCCAGGGCTTAACCACAGCGCCGGACAGTTCCCTCTCCCTCAGGGAGAGGGCCAGGGTGAGGATGGCGATGACGGGTAAAGCGT
>NZ_GL882731.1:14342-19435 GCF_000195655.1 Klebsiella sp. MS 92-3 | reverse complement strand
GGCGATGACGGGTAAAGCGTCACTTCACTTCCGCCAGCGCGGTCTTATCCACATACGGTTTCATCAGCGCGTCGGCTTCCTTCTGCGCCGCCTGCACCGCCGCTTCCGGCGTCACTTTGGCATCATTGACCACCGCCGCCAGCTGGTTCTCCATCGCCTTACGCACCGCCACGGTCTCCCAGGTGGAGTACCATGGATGGGCGTACTTCAGCTGCTCAAGGGCGATCGCCGCCCGCGGATCCTGCTGCAGATAGGCCTTCATCTCCGGCGTATCGTATGACGCCTTGCGCGGCGAGAAGTAGCCGGTGAAGCGGCTCCACGCGCCGTTCACGTCGGGGCTCACCAGATAGGTCAGGAACTGATACGCCGCTTTCTTCTGCGCCTCGCTGATGCCTTTAAAACTCACCAGGCTGGCGCCGCCGATCGGCACCGCGCGCTGCTCTTTGGCCGGCAGCATCGCCACCCCAAGCTCAAAGTCTTTGCTGTTCTCGCGCATAAAGCCCAGCGCGCCAGTGCTGAGCATCGCCATCCCGAGCTTGCCGGAGAAGAACGCGGCGCTGATCTGCTTCGAGTTCAAGACCCCGGACGGCATCACCTTGTCCTTGTAGATCAGATCCTGCCAGAAGCGCAGAGCGCCGATGGCGGTCGGCGAGTTGTAATAGACCTCGCCCGGATAGTCTTCGTTAAAGTATTTCCCGCCGTTGGCGCGCACCAGCGCCGAGAAGATCCAGCCGCCGTAGTCGTCGTTAGTCGACGGCAGCATGATCCCCCACTGGCCTTTGCTCTCGTCGGTCAGCTTTTTGGCATCGGCCAGCAGCTCGGCCCAGGTCTGCGGCGGCTGTTTGATCCCGGCCCGATCGAACATCGTCTTGTTGTAGTAGAGGATCGGCGTCGAGTTATGGAACGGGATCGCATAGGTGGTGCCCATCACCTGGGCGTTCTTATGCATCGCGGGCCAGAATTCCTTGTGCAGAAAATCGCCGGCCTTTTGATCGCCATATTTAAACAGCTCATCCATCGGCAGGATCTCATCCTTCAGCGCCAGATCGGTGGTGAAGTTGGCGGACATGATCACCAGCGCCGGCGGCTGGCCGGCCTTCTGCGCCGATTCGGCTTTGATCTTGGTGGTGTCGTAGTTGCCGGTGAAGATGCCGCGCACTTCGACATCCTGCTGCGAGTCGTTGAATTGCTTAATGACGCGGGTCATCTCCATGGTCAGCTTGCCGTCCACCGGCGCCGGGAACATGAAGTCTATTTTCTCTTTTGCCAGCGCCGCGCCGCTCAGGGCAAGGCTGAGGCCAACCGCGACTAGCGTAAAAGGTTTAAACATGATTACACTCCATCAACAAATTATGCTGGGTCTCAGCATGAAAAAGATGCACATCGGCAGGTGAGAAGCCGACCAGTAGCGACTCGCCTTTCTCCGGCACCGTGCCGCGGTGGCGGCGGCTAAAGCGCAGGGTGCCGATCGGGGTGCTGACGTGGAGCAGGTAATCGGCCCCCATCAGTTCTCGTTGCAGAACGGTGGCCGGCAGGCGCAGATGGCCCTCCTCTACGCGGTCGGTAATATGTTCCGGGCGAACGCCCAGCCAGACGCGGGTCTGATCCCGGTGGCGCGGCGGCAGTGGATGGCGTTGTTCGCCAAGCTGAACGTTGCCGTCAACGCAGGGGAGCGATAGCAGGTTCATCGCCGGCGAACCGATAAATCCGGCCACGAACAGATTGGCCGGGTTGGCATACAGATATTCTGGCCGTCCTACCTGCTGCACGTGGCCGCCGTTCATCACCACGATGCGGTCGGCCATCGACATCGCCTCGGTCTGATCGTGGGTCACATAGATGGTGCTGGTTTTCAGCTGCTGGTGGAGCGCCATAATGCTGTCGCGCACTTCGCTGCGCAGGCGGGCGTCGAGGTTGGAGAGCGGCTCGTCCATCAGGAACAGCCGCGGATTGCGCACAATCGCCCGGGCCATCGCCACCCGCTGGCGCTGGCCGCCGGAGAGCTTCGCCGGTTTGCGGTCGAGCAGCGCCTCCAGCTGCAGCATCTGCGCCACTTTATCCACCCGCGGCTGCCAGCTGCTTTTCTCTTCCTTGCGCACCTTCATGCCGAAGGTGATGTTGTCGCGCACCGACAGATGCGGAAACAGGGCATAGTTCTGGAAGATCATCGCGAAGTTGCGCTCGCGCGGCGTGGCGGCGGTGATGTTCTCATCATGCAGCCAGATTTGGCCTTCGCTGACCGGTTCCAGCCCGGCGAGCAGGCGTAGCAGGGTGCTTTTCCCGCAGCCCGACGGGCCGACCAGCACCACGAATTCACCTTCGTGAATATCCAGCGACAGGGCGCTGAGCGCCGGTTTGCCGTCGAAACGTTTACTGATGTTTTGCAGACTGAGCATGGCGGTTAGCGCTCTTCCGTTGGGCAACTGATGTTTTCGTCGTACAGCCACGGCCCGGCGTAGTGGGCCAGCGAGTGCTGGTAGCTCACCCACTGCTCGCCGACCTGACGGTGCATCAGGCACGAGGCCGGAGAGAGGTCGTAATAGGGCCGGGTGTCTTCGTGGCAGTACGGCACCTGATGAACGGTGCCGGGAATGGTGGAGATCAGCGCCTGGCGATACTGGGTCATGGTCAGGCTGTGGTTATGGCCGCAGAAGATGCGCGTCAGCGACGGGAAACGCTCCACCAGCGCCAGCAGACGGTGGCCGTTTTCGCAGGCGATAGGGTCCATCTGCGCATTGCCCAGCGGCAGCGGCGGGTGGTGCATAAAGATGGTCGCCGGTTTGTCGCCGCCCTCGAACAGCTGCGCTTCCAGCCAGCCGATGGTCTCGTCGGTCAGCCAGCCTTTTGACGTGCCGGCATGACTGGAGTCGATAAACAGCAGGCGGGTGGCGAAGTCATCCACCGCATAGCGCATATTTTGCGGATCGTTGCCCAGCTGCGGGCACAGCGGGTGAAGATGCTCGAGAAAATGGGCTTTGTCGTCGTGGTTGCCGGGGATCAGATACAGCGGATAGTTCAGGCTGCCGAGGATCTGGCGGGCCACCTGATACTCCTCCGGGCGGCCGCAGTTGACGATATCCCCGCTCACCACCACCGCGTCCGGGCGCTCGCGCAGCGCGTTAAGCTGGGAGACCACGTCGGCGTTGGCGGCATTGACGTCGATAAAGCCGTACAGCTTCTCGCCGCGGCTGCGGAAATGGGTATCGGAAATGTGCGCTAACAGCATGAATCACTCCTTATTTGATCCCGGAGAAGCCGAAGCTCCGCAGGAACTGTTTCTGAAAAAGGATGAACGCCAGCATCAGCGGCAGGCAGACCATCAGCGTCCCGGCGCCGATGGTGCCCCACTGGCCGCCGGATTCGGCGCCCATGGCGAAGGAGACCAGCCCGACGGTCAGCACCTGCTTATCGGGATCGTTGAGCATCATCAGCGGCCACAGGTACTCGTTCCAGTGGTAGGTAATGCTGACGGTGGCGAAGGCCAGCACCGACGGCCAGGACATCGGCAGCAGCACGCGGAACAGCACCTGCCACCAGCGGCAGCCCTCCATCAGCGCCGCCTCTTCCAGCTCTTTCGGAATGGCGAGGAACGCCTGACGCATCAGGAACACGCCGAACGCCGAGGTGAAGTAGGGCATCATCACCCCGGTGAGGGTGTTGAGCAGGCCGAAGGTTTTCAGGGTCAGCATGTTTGGCACCATCATCACCACCGGCATGATCATCAGCTGCACCAGGAACAGGAGAAACAGCGTCTGCTTGCCGCGAAACTCGTGGCAGGCGAAGACGTACCCGGCGGTGGTGATGGTCAACAGCTGCACGAAGAAGGTGCCGAAGGTGAAGATAAGGGTGTTGGCGTACAGGCTCAGCCAGTCGGCGCTCTGCCAGGCGTCGCGGAAGTTATCGAGAGTCAGCGGCAGGCGCGGCAGCAGCGACGCCATATCGTCGCCGAAGGTGGTAGCGCTGAACGAGGTCGCCAGCATCCAGATAAACGGGCTGACCCACAGCAGCGCCATGCAGCACATCAATACTGTGAGCGTAAAGGGCGACGAGCGGCGCAGGCGCAGCCACAGCGGACGGGCGGCGGCGGGCGTGCGGACCAGCAGCGGCGAGATTTCAGCGCTCATAGTGGGCTCCTTTCTCCAGCAGTTTCAGGTTAATCAGCGAGAAGGCGAACAGCCCGGCCAGGGTGAGGAAGGTGGCGGCGGAGGCTTTACCGAGGTCGTGGGTATCCCAGGCGAGATTCTGGATGTAATAGAGCAGCACGGTGGTGGCGTTGTCCGGCCCGCCGCGGGTCATCACCGCCACGTGGTCGATCTGGGTGATGGAGTAGATCAGCGCGGTGGTGATCACAAAGCTCAGGGTCGGGCGCAGCAGCGGTAGCGTGACCTTAAAAAAGACCTGCGTGCGGGTAGCCCCCTCCATCAGCGCCGCTTCCCGCGTCGAGGCCGGAATGCTCTGCAGCCCAGCGAGGAAAAACAGCATGTAGTAGCCGGCGAACTTCCACACGCCGATCAGCGCCAGGGCCAGCAGCGCGCTGTTGCTGCGCCCCAGCCAGTTGTTGTTCATCGGCCCGAACAGCTTCGCCAGATAGTGGTCGAGCAGGCCGAGGCCGGGCATAAAGATAAACAGCCACAGCGCGGCGGCGCTGACCATCGGGATAATCATCGGGAAGAAAAAGGCGGTGCGCAGCCAGCGGTTGACACGATGGTTCTCGCTGAGGGCGACCGCCAGCAGCAGGGCGAGGGTCACCCCGGGCACCACCGTCAGCAGGATATAGAGCAGGTTATTGCCCAGCGACTGCCAGAAGACGTTATCGGCAAACAGGCGGGCGAAGTTATCCAGCCCGACGTACTGTGCGCCGTCGCTGGCCATGCGGGTATCAAACAGGCTGTCATACACCGAACGCCCCAGCGGGAACCAGGTAAACAGCAGTAAAAACAGCAGGGAAGGCGACAGGATCAGCCAGGGAAGCCAGGTCTTTCTCATGGTGACGCGCATCTCGTTCAGCCATTTATCGAAGCCCGGATTGTGGGAAGCAATGACTACAGAGGCATGGCGGGGAGATGACGGTTTGATGAAGCGACGGGGAAAAC
>NZ_GL882731.1:0-14216 GCF_000195655.1 Klebsiella sp. MS 92-3 | reverse complement strand
CGGGCCGCCCGGCGGGAGAGAACCATCAGAAGTCGGCTTTCAGCACCGCGCGGTAGCGGGCTTTGCCTTCGCGAACGTGCTTCAGCGCTTCGTTAATCTGCGACATCGGGAACAGCTCGGTGGTCGGAGCCACTTTGCTGCGCCCGGCAAACTTCATCAGCGTGCGTAATTCGGACGGATTACCGGTCGCCGAGCCGGAGATGCTGCGGTCGCCGCCGATCAGGGTAAAGGCCGGCACCGGGAACGGCTTCATCACCGCGCCGACGGTGTGGAAGTTGCCGCCGTAAGCCAGGGCTTCGAAGTACGGCTGCCAGTCGAGGTCCACCGCCACGGTGTTGATGATCAGGTCGAACTGACCGGCCAGCGCTTTTAAGGCTTCAGGATCGCGGCTGTTGACCACGAGATCGGCGCCCATCGCCAGCACTTCCTGCTCTTTGGCCGGGTTGGAGCTGAAGGCGGTCACTTCCGCGCCCATCGCCCGCAGCAGCTTAATGGCGATATGGCCGAGGCCGCCGATGCCGATCACCCCGACGCGGCTGGTGGCGGTGACGTGGTGGGTCAGCAGCGGTTTAAAGACGGTGATGCCGCCGCACAGCATCGGGCCGGCGGACGCCAGATCGATGCTCTCCGGCAGGGGGATCACCCACTGCCAGTCGGCGCGCAGCTTATTGGCGAAGCCGCCGCGGTTGAGAATGGTCGGCACCGAGCCTTCCAGACAGTTGATCTGGTTGCCGCTGATGCAGGCGTCGCAATGGCCGCAGCTGCGCGCCGTCCAGCCGATGCCGACCTTCTGGCCAATCTTCAGCCCTTTATCCTGCGCCGCGCTGCCCAGCGCCGCCACCCGGCCAATCACCTCATGACCGGCCACCAGCGGGTAGCTCGACATCCCCCATTCGTTGTCGATCATCGACAGGTCCGAATGGCAGATCCCGCAGTATTCCACTTCAACTTCGACATCTTCCGGCTGCAGCTCGCCGGCATCGTATTCCCACAGCGACAGATCGGCGCCCGCTTCTTTGGCGGCGTAGCTTTTAATGATGCTCATGTTCATTTCCTTGGGGTTGGCGTGATAACCCAGAAAGTGTAGAGCATGGTATTCCCCGGCGCTTGGCAATCGGAGGGGTCGCGAAGCGGGCGGACCAGCCGCCCGTTAAGGTCAGCGGCTGGCCAGCGGCCAATGATTAAGGCGGATGCCGCGCTGCGGGGCGTTCTCGGCAAAATCATCCAGCACCGCCCGCACGTCCGGGTCGAGGTAGCCGACACTGTCGTGCTCGACGATCACCACGCTCTTTTCCGGAATCTTCGCCAGCAGGGCCAGCAGATGCGGATTGTGCAGAAAGGTCAGATTCTGCTGGATGCGCAGCACGTAGTGGTCATCGTAGCGCGCCAGCTGCAGCGAGTGGCGATGGCTGCGCCAGAGGCTGAATGCCATCTGGGTGGCAAGACCAATCCCGATCCCCGCCAGCATGCCGAAGGCGATAATCCCCCCGATGGTGGCGAGGAACGGGACGTACTGCGCCGCACCCTGGCGGAACTGCTCGATGAACAGCCGCGGCGTCGCCAGCTTATAGCCGGTATACAGCAGCACGGCGGCGAGGCTGGCGAGCGGGATTAAGGTCAGCAGGCCGCTGAACCACAGCCCGCAGATTAACAGCAGGACGCCGTGGATAAAGATCGACAGCTTGCTCTGCGCGCCATTGCTGACGTTCACCGAGCTGCGGACGATCACCGCGGTGATCGGCATCGCCCCCAGCACGCCGGAGAGCAGATTGCCGACGCCCTGGGCGACCATTTCGCGGTTCGGCGAAGGCGGCGGATTTTGCGGACGCAGCTTTTTCAGCGCCTCCTGGCTGAGCAAGGTTTCGAGGCTGGCGACCAGCGCCAGGGTTACCGCCACCACCCACACCGACGGATTGCGCCACTCGCTCCACGCCGGAGATTCCAGCTCGCCCAGCAGATCGCCGAGGCTGCCGAACGCCGGCAGGGTAATACGCGGCAGAGCGGCCAGCTGCTGCGGCGCAAAATGGGTCAGCAGCAGGGTGGTCACGCAGCCGAGCAGGACGGCGATCAGCGGCCCGGGGATCCAGCGCAGGCTCTTCACCCGGCGGATAAGCGGCGAGCCCCACAGCCAGAGTACGAGCAGGCCGCCCGCGGCGACGGCAATCGCAGTGACGGAGAAAGCGGCGTTGCCCTGAACCACTTCGGTAAGTCCGGTCTCTTCCGCCGTGCCGAGCGCAACGGGGATCTGCTGCATAATCAGCAGGATGCCGATCGCCGCCAGCATGCCTTTGATGACGCTGGCGGGAACGAGGGAGATAAAGCGCCCGGCGCGCAGGATCCCGAACAGCAGCTGCAGCACGCCGGCCAGCACCAGCGCCATCAGGAAGAGGGAGAAGGAACCCAGGGATTCAATGGCGGCGACGACGATGGTGACCAGTCCGGCGGCGGGGCCGCTGACGGCGAAGCGGGAGGGGCTGAGGGCGGTGACGACCAGGCCGCCGATGATGCCGGTCAGCAGGCCGACGAAGGGCGGTAAGCCGCTGGCCTGGGCGATGCCGAGGCACAGCGGCAGGGCGACAAGGAAGACGACGATGCCGGCGAGAGAGTCCTGACGAAGCGTGTTCATGGGGCGTGCTCCTGCGGTGAGAGGTGTTCGACGAGGGTGGTTAAATGGCCGGAAGCCAGATCGTAGACGCAGCCGTGCAGGCTGAGCGGTCGCCCGCTGGCGAGCACCGTCTGCACCGGTTCACTCTCCAGCAGACGGGCGAACTGGGCGCGAACGTTGGCTTCCACCAGGGCGTCCAGCGCATGGCGAGAGCGCTCCGCGTTGGCGCTGGCGCTGGTGCTGGCGCCGGGGGAGGCCGCAACACAACAGTCATCGGCGATCTGCGCAATTTCGTGATGCAGGGTGTGGCGCAGCTGGCCGATGCGGCGAGCCAGCGCCGAGGATTCCTGCGCCAGCGGCAGAGTGGGCAGGGAGAGCGCCGCCTGCACCCCGCCGCAGCCGTAGTGGCCGCAGAGCACCACCCGCTCCACCTCAAGGTAGTCGAGGGCATACTGCAGGACGCTCATGACGTTGTCGTCGGCGGGATCGAGCATGTTGGCGATATTGCGGTGGACAAAGAGCTCGCCGGGCTGGCTGCCGGTGAGCACCTCGGCGGGCACGCGGCTGTCGGAGCAGCCGATCCACAGCGAGTGGGGCCGCTGCCCGTCGACCCATTTTTCGAAATAGTCCGGATCATGCTGACACTTCTGCAGCGCCCAGCTGCGGTTGCGGGCCAGCAAAGGTTTTAACGTCGTCACAAGTATTCTCCTGAGTTAATTCATCGAGTGAATATGTCCATCAAGACTCGTACAGCGACTAGTAAAAATAGTGTTTACCGGAACCCTTCACGCCTGAGGAAAATCCTGGAATAAACGGCAAAAAGAAAACTTTTCATTAATGTAAAGTTATAAAAATATTGATGAAATTAATATTTGGCTGCGGAGCGAGTGAATAACAAAAAGGCATTGGCTAAAACTTTCTGGAATATATTGGAGTGGTGGTGGGTGGGGTTGGGGGGAATATTGGGGTATAGGCGAGGGGAATTTATCTGGGGAAAGATGGGTTGTGCTGGGGATGTGGTTGAGAGTGAGGTGAGAACAAGTTGAGATAAGTTTGAGTGGGGTTTGGGGTTACCGGGGGAGAAGGGGGGCTGGCAGGGGGAGCCGGGTTCTCGGGGGAGTGAGAGGAGGGGGGCTGGTGGCAGTCGCGCTGTGGAACGGTCGTAAAAGGTGACGCCGCGCAGGATAGCGCTGTTTTTTTCAACACTTAGCGCAATGACGACACGCTGTCGCTTGCATGACCGCCGCCGACAGGTATAATCCAGAACGTTTCCGCATCCCCTTCAGTGCCGAAGTGGCGAAATCGGTAGACG
The DNA here is from genome assembly GCF_000195655.1 of Klebsiella sp. MS 92-3. NCBI lineage: Bacteria > Pseudomonadati > Pseudomonadota > Gammaproteobacteria > Enterobacterales > Enterobacteriaceae > Klebsiella > Klebsiella sp. MS 92-3. Next base: position 10,299 of record NZ_GL882731.1, on the reverse strand, counting down.
CAGTTGATTCAAAATCAACCGTAGAAATACGTGCCGGTTCGAGTCCGGCCTTCGGCACCATACAAAGCTTTTTTCAAGTCTACTAACGTCTACTTTAGTCCACAAAAACAGTAAGTTAAGTGAGTTTCTGGCTTGGCTTAGTCTGTTCACGTCTACTCAATTCCTTGAACATATACCAACCGATGATGGTATAACTGATGGTATTCCCGGTTCGATTGATTTTGGTACCAACACTGGAGGTATCAACTGATGGCTCTCACCGATATCAAAGTTAGGACTACCAAGCCCTCCGACAAACCTTTCAAACTCACAGATGGGCAGGGTATGCACCTGCTGATCAACCCCAATGGTTCAAAATACTGGCGACTCCAATACCGTTTCGATGGCAAACAGAAAGTTTTAGCATTGGGTGTTTATCCAATGGTCTCTCTTGGTGAAGCTCGCAGGAAACGAGATGAGGCTAAAAAGTTGGTATCTGATGGTATCGACCCTTCCGAGAAGAAAAAGGCAGACAAGATCGAGCAGAGCGAAGCTCTTACTTTTGAATCTGTTGCCAGGGACTGGCATAAGGCTTGTAAAAGGAAATGGTCAGATTCCCATAGCGAGAGAGTTCTAAAAAGCATGGAAGATGGTCTCTTTACTGCTATTGGTAAAAGAAAAATATCCGAGCTTAATACCAGAGATCTTCTTGCCCCTATCAAGGCTGTTGAAGCTTCTGGGCGACTGGAAGTTGCTTCCCGCCTACAGCAAAGAACAACGGCAGTGATGCGATATGCTGTCCAGAACGGGCTGATAGATTACAACCCTGCTCAAGAGATGGCAGGAGCTATTGCGGTAGCTAAAAGAGTCCACAGGCCAGCTTTGCCATTCGAACGATTCTCAGAACTTTTAGAACGAATAGATAGCTTCAAGGGTAGAAAACTCACTAAGTTAGCCGTAAAGCTTACATTGCTCATTTTCATTCGTTCCAGTGAACTCAGATTCGCAAGATGGTCGGAGATCGACTTTGAAAATGCGATGTGGACTATCCCTGGAGAACGCGAACCATTGCCAGGGGTCAAACATTCGCACCGTGGTTCGAAAATGCGAACTCCACATCTTGTTCCTTTGAGTTGTCAGGCATTGGCTGTGCTGACGAAAATCAAAGAGATCAGTGGTGACCATGAACTCGTATTTATTGGCGATCATAATTACCGCAAACCTATGAGCGAGAATACAGTTAATAAAGCTTTGCGAGCTATGGGCTATGACACAACCGTGGAGGTCTGTGGACATGGATTCAGGGCTATGGCTTGTAGTGCCTTGATTGAATCCGGCTTGTGGTCGAAAGATGCTGTTGAACGGCAAATGAGCCATCAGGAGCGGAACTCAGTTCGTGCTGCCTACATACATAAAGCAGAGCACCTTGATGAGAGAAAGCTTATGTTGCAGTGGTGGGCCGATTACCTTGACCTCCTTAGAATACGACAAGTTTCACCATTTGATTTTAAAAAGACTTAACTATGAATAAGTAGTTAATTAATCGTTCTCCCTTATCAACCTTGTTAAGGGAGAATTAATTCAAATAAGCAGTGTTAACTCATTCAAGCTTTGAATACAGTGGAGGGATTAATGAAAGTAGTAAGCCCTTATGAAGAATTAAAAAGCTGGTTTAGTCTCGAAAACTATGAGCAGTTAAAATCACTTACAATCAAAGAACTGCATACAGAGCTTGCCTTTAGAGAAGCGATTTTCGACAGTGTAAATTTTGGTTGGGAAGATGATAATCAAAATTTAAGGTCTATCCTTGAAGGTAATCCTATTTTAAGCATACAAGATAATAATCATGGTCATTTTGGCAAGGGCCAAAGACATGTTGCGCAGGTTAGCTTTGGTGATATAAAAAAATTAGAGAACAAGTTAATAATGTTTAGCATGGTTTTTTTTGAAGAAAATGGCGATTTCAAAAAAGAGTTGAAAAAGAAACCAATAACAAAAACTATGAGAGACTTTTTTCTTAACCAAAATAGCAGCAAAATGTATGTTTCATTTGATTTAGGAATGTCCAGCGATGAAGAAATTATAACAGCCTTACAAACGATGCTACCCATTCTCAGGAAAGAATATGAAATTGAGCCAGTCAAAACAGAAAAAATTGGACTGGCAAAGATAAGAAAACTTGTCGATTACAATATTATCCCAATGATGGATCTATTGATTTGGGCAAAATTTAAAAAAGTAAAAATCTCAAATATGGTCTTGTCTCGTGTCTTGTATCCCGACTTTACAAGTGAGATCAGAGGAGAAGATCACATTAAAGATACAGACAGGCCTGTTGCAGAGAAGTCATTGAATGGAGAAACAACCCGTAGTCTCGAATACTTTATCAGCAAAAACAGCCATCTCCTCAACATACCGATTTCTGAACTCGGCTCTTTCTAGTTGTAAATCATCATGTTAATTGTCAAGGGGAGGGCGTAAATATTTTTCTTCCCCGGAATTTCCTTTCATTCTTCCCTCATCTAACTTTTCAGTTATCAGCATTCCCTTCATAGATACAAATCTGTGTGGCTAATATCTCCGTAACGGAAACGGAGGAGACAGCCAAATGAATACAACCGATACAACCAATCAAAGCTTAATTCGTTTATCAGAAGTCTTGAAACGAACTGGTTTCGGCAAAGCCTGGATCTATCGTCTGATCAAAGATGATAAGTTTCCTGCCCCTGTCAAAATTGGAACTCGTGCAGTAGCTTTCGTCGAAAGTGAGATTGATGCCTGGATTCAGTCTGTTATAGAAACAAGTCGAAATAATGTTGCTTAGTCAATTTGGGAGGCATGTTATGAATATCGAAGAATTTGTGAGTGAAGATAACCATATGTGTAATCTGGGTCAGGACCTTTTTTTTGAAATTTTCGAACCCGGAGCGATTTACGATTTACCTGATAATGATTTTAACAGAAAGATTGTTTACTGGTTAAGCCAGTATTTAGTGGGGAATCTAAGAGAACCGTTAGATTCGATCTCTGAGCTTAATATTTTCGAACAGTTTTATGTTTATGAGACATGGTTCTCGCTAATTAAATGCCCTGATGAAATTAGGAATTTATCGAAACGGATAATTCGATATCAGATTGGGCTGAAAACTCTTTTATAAAAATGTAAAGTTTGGCCCCATATTTTGGCATAAAACCTTACAAAATAACTTACATTATTTTGGTTGCCGTTTATTAGCAAGGCAGTGAGATAGTTTTCGAAGTATTAGGTGTACATAATGGATACTAGATCTACCAGATGATAATTTGACAGGAATAATCGTCTATCTCACTGTTTTAATTTAAATAAATAATTCTAACTATTCAAATAAATTTGTAAATCTACGAAATGCTTATTATTAATATATTGGAATTATACTTTTTGTAAGGTTTAGGAGGAAAATATGAGCAGTATTTATGTAGATTCGTTTATGTTGGAAAATGGTGAGAGGTATTGCCATGTTGTAAATAAAAAAACGGGTGAACCATTGTATTATCCAAATTTGTATATAACAACACAAGTCAGAAATCGGTCAGAGTCTATATCAACAATGAAAGTTATTGCCGGTAGCATTTCATTGTTATATCGATTCTTTATGAGGAAAGAGATCAATATTGATGAAAGAATTCAGAAAAGGATATTTCTGGCTCCTCATGAAATTGATGATTTGATTGAGTTTACTTCATTCAATTTTAAAAGTGGTGTAGATAGTGATTTTTGCGTTTCAAATGTCAAAAAACCAACTAAGTATTTTCGGATTACAACAATAGCTAACTATCTGGAATGGCTATGTAAAATACTTCTTTCTCATACAGGTCAGAAAGATACAATCAAAGAGATACTTGTTTTCATTAACAACATAAAAAGAAAGAAACCAAGAAACAATGACAAATATGTTATGGATATCGAAAAGAGCTTAGACAAAGCTCAACTGGATTCTTTGTTTAGCATTCTTTCGCCAGGAAGTAACTTGAATCCGTTTACGGAAATAGTACAAAAAAGAAATAACCTAATATTCCTATTATTACATTGCTTTGGCATGAGAGCCGGTGAACTTTTGAATCTGCGAATTGGTGACATAGATTTTGCAGAATCAACAATAGCAATAAGGAGGAGAGCAAATGATAAAACAGATTCACGAGTTTATCAGCCATTAGTGAAGACTTGTGAGAGGAAGTTAATTGCTGATGCGAACCTTATATATGAAATTTCAGATTATATCTTGAATGATCGTAGGAAAGTTAAAAATGCTAATAAGCATGACTTTCTGTTTATTACCTATAAGGAAGGGAAGACTCAAGGGCAACCGCTGTCATTTTCTTCATACCATAAGATAGTGAGTGTTGTTCGTCAATCATCCTCGCTTCTAAGTGGATTAACAGGCCATAAATTACGACACACATGGAATTATGAGTTCTCGAAAACAATAGATAAGGCTAAGGACATATCCGACGAAAAAGAGCAACAAATCCGTTCTTATCTAATGGGATGGCTACCAGGTTCAGACACTTCAATAATCTATAATCGCAGGCATATTTTTGAGCTATCGAAAAAAACTGCACTTGAGCAGCAAGAGCAACTATTCAAAGGAGGATTTGATGAATAATTTAATTAAACAAAACTCTGATAAAATGTCAATTCATGAACAAAAAATCGTCACTTTGATTGAGAGCCATGGAATCAATATTAGAGACTTGATATGTGTTATGAACAAAAGTTTGGTTTGTGGATTTGTGAATACATTACAGTATTATTTTTGTAGTAAAAGCCATTTGTATGTAAAAACAATAGTTAAAAATATGAAGAATTTTATTAACAATGTATATCCTAATTACATTGATGATAAAGTAATAATCCAATATCAAAATATGCAATCAGCAAACAAGTCATCATATTTTCGAGGCTTACGGCCATTTTTTACTAAATGGTTTGAATTAGGATACCCCGGAATAGATGAAAGTGCTGTTGAAATAGTAAAACATTTTGACCTAAAAATAAAAAAAGTTGGCCAACCTATATTACAAGATGATCCAACTGTGGGGCCACTGACTAAAGAAGAACACACTTCCTTGAACAAGGCTATGATCCATGCATATAGCATAGGTGAACTGTCACTGTCAGATTATGCAATATCACTATTAATAAGTCTTACCGGTAGACGACCTCAGCAGTTAGTTATGTTGAAATATAAAGACCTTCTTCAAAAGAAATTAGATAATGGTAAAGTAGAATATTTAATTTCAGTACCACGAGTTAAACAAAGGGGTAAACAACTACAATATCGAGAACTGCCAATAATCTCAGAAGTTGCATCAATTGTTCAACTTCAAGCTAATCACTCCGTGAGGCTTGTTGAGCAAACCCTTGGCAAAACCCTTGATGATCATGCCAAAGGCAAGGTTCCAGTTTTCTTGAACGAGGAAAAAATGCTTGATTTAGCCATAATAGATTCTAACTTCCTGGAGTCTAATAAAATATATGCAAAACCAACAATTGCTAACTTAGCACTAAAGAATATTGTTAATAATAGAAATGTAATTTCAAATCGTACTGGTTCTCTACTCAATGTCACTCCTCGCAGGCTTCGCTATACGATAGCAACTAAGCTGGCTAGGGAGGGACATAATGCCAATACTATAGCTCAATTGTTAGACCATTCTTCTACTTCAAGTACGGGAATTTATATTAAAAATCTTGCTGAGAGTGTTGAAAGAATAGATTTTGCTGTTTCAGAACAATTGTCATTTATCGCTGATGCCTTTATGAATGGAATAAAGTCTAAAGAGAAAATACATTTCAAATTTTGTTCTTCGAGAAAATGTCAAAGTCAGAATTTAAATGTAAATTTTCCTTGTAAAGAATGTGCTTTCTTTATGCCAGTTGATATTGACGAGGTAAATCCCCGATGAGTAATATTATTTTATTTAAATCTAAAAAACAAATTACAGCAGAAAACAATTATAATGAATTCATAAATTTTTGCCGCTATCAACTTTCAGGGCTCACCCAAACTCAGGATTGGGAACAATATGTCTGGAAAGGGTATGTAACCTTTAGAAAGATAGGGGTTGGACATAAAGCATTTAACTCCAAAGATGCAATGCATGAAGATTTTCTCGATTTTGCAAAAGCATATATCAGATATCAACACTCATTGAAACCCTTGAAAAATTATGGGGCTACAATGATGGCTTTGAGATGTCTCGAACAGGCTCTTTTGCAAGTTCTGAACAGTGGTCTCATTTATAATGTTACAGCCGTTGTTTTTGATGAGGCAATGCAAATCGGAAGTAAATATTTTGAAGGTAATGTTCTCGCTCAATGTGGGATACAGCTTGAAAAATTATCAAAATTTCTATGTAAACATAACCTTGTGAAATCAGGATACATATCCTGGAAAAACCATGTGAAGCAGAAGGTCAAAAACAACTATCTTCCTGAGATTGAGGACTATCACAGAAATGATAAGTTACCCGATGAAGCAGCATTACTTGCCATTGCTGATATTTTTTCTAAAAATGATGAGCTACTGAGTCCAAGGGATAAATTCACCAGTGCAGTATTTGCACTTCTGCTTTGTTGTCCGAGCAGAATTTCTGAGATTTTAGCCTTACCTGCTGATTGTGAGATTACACAAAAAGATGAGAAGGGTATCGAAAGATATGGCCTGAGATTCTATTCGGTTAAGGGGTATGGCCCCAATATCAAGTGGATTCCACAGGTTATGATACCAGTTGCGAAGAAAGCGATTAGAAGATTGCTTTCCTTATCACAAAATGCAAGGGAGTTTGCTCAATGGTGCGAAAAATATCCTGATAAATTTTACCAACATGAACTTTGCCCAAAAGTTGATGAAAAATCAAAGTTGACAGTTATACAGGTTTGTCATGCACTTGGTTACCCTTTACATGATCACAAATCTTGCGTTCTAAAAATTAAAAAGACAAGTCTGGATGGTGGGAAAAGTTTCTTAAACCCCAATGATTATAACTATTCATTGAGTGAGTTATGGGAAATGATTATCTCTGGTTTTAGTAAAGACTTTCCTTGGTATGATGAAGAAAAATCCATAAGATTTAGCAATGCATTATGTTTATTAAATCCTCGCCAATTTACTTTATCCCAAATGATTGATATCTACTTATTTCATAAGCCAACTAAAGGATTCTTTTTTAATGATATCCAAAATAAAAAACGTAATGAGCATGGATTTAAAAATATTTTCGCCCGACACGGGTATTATGATATTGAAGGTCAGCCACTACTTATTCGCTCACACCAACCAAGACATCTTTTAAACACAATAGCCCATTATGGTGAAATGTCTGAGCTGGATATAGCTAAATGGTCTGGTCGTGTCAATGTGAATCAGAATAGAGTTTATAATCACGTGTCAGAAGAAGATATGTTAGATAAAATCAAAACTATTAAATTGACCATGGAAAATTATTGTCAAAGGAAGTCAATACCCACAAATGAATTGACAGTTGATTTTGATAACCTGAATCAAGGAGCAATTCACTTAACAGAATTTGGTTACTGTGTACATAACTATTTAGTTAAGCCTTGTGCGAAAATTAATCAGTTTGTTGAGTGTGATAATGAAACACTGGACATGAAATCAGTAGATAGAATTAGACTGGAATCAATCCGAGAAAAATTAATGCAATTGATAAATATAACTCAGATCGCTTTTGAAAATGGTGACTATGGGGCTGATAAATGGTTGCAGCACCACGAAAAAAACTTGGAAAGAATTAATAAGCTTTTGAATAATTGAAACAGGAGATGCATATGGCAAAACATTTAAACAGGAGTGAAATAAAGGCAATTACACACATGATACTGACTTGGGACGGCAAAATCACATGGAGTGATTTATGTGAATCAGTTTATAAGAGTTTAAACAGAACTATCACAAGGCAATCTTTAAGTGCTCATGATGAAGTTGTTGAAGCATATAGAACAAAGAAAAATTTGTCCAATTTGAAAAAATCAGGCTTAAAGAAACCAGCCAATTTAACAATTGCGGCACAACAAATATTAAATCTTAAAGCCGAAAATGAAATGTTGAAAAAACAGAACAATAGATACAAAGAGCAATTTAGCTATTGGCAGTACAATGCTTACAGACACGGTCTTACTATGGAACAGTTGAATAGGCCATTTAATAAAAAATAATAGTTGATAGGTTACACCTATTGACAAGTTAAATAAATGCGATAAATATAAATATATGGTCAGGACGACTATTTAAATTATGCAAGGATGCATTTTATGGACAAAAACAAAATAAACCCAGAGTTTACTCTGGAAGAGCAACTTATCATTATCGTCGATAAGTATATTTCAAAAAGATACCAGCCCGGAGATAAAAGTTTTTCATATCAGCTTTACCTAATTTTTGTGGGATATCATTTAAAATATTTCTACCCTAAAAGGATCTATTCCGAATCTAATTGTAATATTGATAACATAATGGCAATGTTTAGCTCGGTATACAAAAGTCTGACAAGCAATCTACTACAACGATTAAATAACAAAGAAGGGGTTCTTAGAGAGCTAAACTCTCTCGTGAACTATATTGACAACAATCAAGAAAAAGCAGAAGGAATTTATACGGTTGTAAGAACACAGTATGAAGTGAAGGTTATCGAGAAAGAGTTAACCCATGAAGTAGTCAGAGTAAGAAATGTTAGATTATAAAAGCTCCCTACGGGAGCTTCATTTCAGTAATCAATTTTAATTACCTACAAACTGCCAGCCGTCATCTGTTTTTAGGAGTTTAATAGATGCTGCTTGCTTGAGATTACCATCAATTACCGTTACGACATTACACTTATAACTTTTATCAGATTCTTTTGTGCAATCAACTTTTTTCACTGATGTAAGATGGCTTCCCGTCCATTTACTTAAAGCTGTATAAATATCTTTTTCTGAGGGTTCGCTGTTACATGCGGTTAGAAGAAATGCTGTAAGAATAACGGTAAGGATTGAGTATGTTTTCATTTTTATTTTTCCAGGAATAATCAGTTAAGAACGCCCGTTTTGGTGTTGTTATTGTCAGTGGAGAACGTCCATTTGCTGACAATTTCGCCTTTAAAATCTATTTCAAGAGTTTTAGACTGAGTCTGCGAACCGCCAGTAAACAGCCCTACAACTGGAATGAAAGTTGTTGCATTGAACTGATTGTTATACATAAAGTATCTCCACTGCTCATTTCCGTCATCGAGTGTGGTTCTTGTATCAGGCTCACCTAATTTAGTGAGTAATTCCGTCTTAGTTGTTTTGTTTTTAATGATCTTTGACTGGAGGCTTTGAGGTGTTTAGTTTTTAAGGTTCTGGTTCCCTGATGTTGAACAGCCAGAAAGCAGGAAGACAATAATAAAAAAAGAGGACTTTATAAATCGGTTCATTTACTTTCTCATTTTAGGTTTGCGGTTGTGTGAAATTAATTTCACCGTATAAAAACAACTCTGTCTGCATACGTTTTTTTAATTTTATAGATAAGAATAATGATGCTTACGAAAAACGTAATGACTGATACAAGAGTGCTGCCAGTCCACGAAAATGCTAACCACGCGAGACCAAATGCAACGAATTGAAACAGGAATGCCACACTGAGCGGGCTTTCACCGTAAGCGATCTTTGCATGGCAGCCTTTACAAATCCGCACACCGTGAGGACTTTGTGTAAAGCAGAACGGGCACTTTATTGTTTCGTTTTTCATAGCAACCCCAGGGTGGAAGATTTACTGCGTGTTTGTAGGGATTCTCGATGGCTGGCTGGCTAAAGTAAAATCACTTGTACCGATCGATGTTTGAATCGTGATAGGTAAAAACTATCATAACTAGTTTATCGATCTGTAATAACGATCAATTTATTGTTGACTTATCCTAAATTAACCACTATCCAAACGATATTGCTGTCAGGGATAAGCGGTAAGGTTTTGTTTATAAATGAATTTTCCTTTCTTTATGTAAAGGTCGGGTTACATAGAGATTTGAGAATCCAGGGAGGGGCTTGTGAAGAATGCTCTTACCATAGCTTCGGAGAAGCTCTGCAAGCCTTCTAAGAAATGGAAGCCAGCCGATAAGCCTGAGATGCTTTTGCTGGTTAACCGCATTCTTTTGGAGAATCTTCTCAACAATCTCGTTTCGTCTGTCTTTTCTGAGTCGCAGTTCGAGTTCAGCAATTTTTTCACTGATACTTTCCTTTCTCTCAGTGGTTTTTAAAATGGTTGCAGGAGCAGAAGCAGGAGCAGGAGCAGGAGCAGGAGCAGG
>NZ_GL882730.1:0-4434 GCF_000195655.1 Klebsiella sp. MS 92-3 | reverse complement strand
CGCTCTCCAGAGTAGGACAAATCCGCCGGGAGCGGATTTGAACGTTGCGCAGCAACGGCCCGGAGGGTGGCGGGCAGGACGCCCGCCATAAACTGCCAGGCATCAAACAAGTGAAGAGCCCATCCTGCCGGATGGGCTTTTTGCGTTTCTGTCGTCCGGCCAGCGTGCCGGTATGTCTCCCCGGTGGCGCTGCGCCTACCGGGGCTACGGGCCTGTCGCGTTCTGTCGCCCGCACCGGTACACCACATCACCACCGGTAACGCCACGCAATATCATTGCCCCTGTAATCAGACAAGCCTTCCCCCGCCAGATACGATAAACTAACGCCGATTTTGCATCAGGAAGCCACTATGAACCACTCCCTCAAACCCTGGAATACCTTTGGCATTGAACGCTTCGCCAAGACGATAGTACGCGCCGAAACTGAGCAACAGTTGCTAAGCGCCTGGCAAACCGCTGCCGCGGCAGGCGAACCCACGCTGATCCTTGGGGAAGGCAGTAATGTCCTGTTTCTGAACGACTATGCCGGTACGGTGATCCTCAACCGGATTATGGGGATCGAGGTGAGCGAAACGCCGGAAGCCTGGCGCTTGCACGTCGGCGCCGGCGAAAACTGGCATCAGTTGGTGCAGTTCACGCTACAGCATGCGATGCCAGGTCTGGAAAATCTGGCGTTAATCCCTGGCTGCGCAGGATCTTCGCCGATCCAGAATATTGGCGCCTACGGCGTTGAGCTACAGCGGGTTTGCGAATATGTTGACTGCATTGAGCTGGAAACCGGGCGTAAGCAACGTCTTTCAGCCGCGGAATGCCGTTTTGGCTATCGCGACAGTATCTTCAAACATGAATATCAGGACCGCTATGCCATCGTCGCGATTGGCTTATCGTTAGCGAAAACATGGCATCCTGTACTGAGTTACGGTGATTTAACGCGTCTCGATCCGCAGACCGTCACGCCGCAGCAGGTATTTGATGCGGTCTGTCATATGCGAATGACTAAATTGCCGGATCCAAAGATTAACGGTAATGCCGGCAGCTTTTTTAAGAACCCGATCGTCAGCGCTCAGGTTGCGAAAGCGCTGCTGGCGCAGTTCCCTCATGCACCGCACTATCCGCAGGCAAATGGCAGCGTCAAGCTGGCCGCTGGCTGGCTAATCGATCAATGTGAGCTCAAAGGACAACGCATCGGCGGCGCGGCCGTCCATCGACAGCAGGCGCTGGTACTGATTAATGAAGATCGAGCGACCAGCGAGGATGTGGTAAAACTTGCTCATTATGTTCGCCAGCGGGTGGGTGCGAAATTCGATGTATGGCTTCAGCCCGAGGTGCGCTTCATTGGCACGCATGGTGAAGTCAACGCAGAGGAGAGCATTGCGTGAAAGACCATACTATCCCTTTGACGCTAATTTCTATCCTTGCTGATGGCGAGTTTCACTCTGGCGAACAGCTTGGTGAGCAGTTAGGCATGAGCCGGGCGGCGATTAATAAGCACATCCAGACCTTACGTGACTGGGGCGTCGATGTGTTTACTGTGCCGGGCAAGGGTTACAGCCTGCCGGAGCCTATTCATCTATTAGATGAGAAAAAGATTTCTCAAGAGATAGACCATGGTCGAGTGACGGTCCTTCCCGTCATCGACTCTACTAACCAGTATTTGCTGGACAGGCTTGATGAGCTGACGTCCGGAGATGCCTGTGTGGCTGAATATCAGCAAGCAGGGCGAGGCCGGCGAGGCAGAAAATGGTTTTCGCCCTTTGGCGCGAATCTCTATCTCTCGATGTACTGGCGTCTGGAGCAGGGCCCGGCAGCGGCTATTGGCCTAAGCCTGGTGATCGGTATTGTGATCGCTGAAGTTCTGCAGCAGCTCGGGGCCGAACAGGTTCGCGTGAAATGGCCAAACGATATTTACCTGCAGGATCGTAAGCTGTCAGGGATCCTCGTGGAACTGACGGGGAAAACGGGCGATGCCGCACAAATCGTCAGCGGCGCGGGTATCAACCTTATGATGCGTCGCGTGGAGTCTGATGTCGTCAATCAGGGGTGGATCAGCCTTCAGGAAGCGGGGGTGGTCATCGACCGTAACCTCCTCGCCGCGCGCCTGATTAAAGAGCTGCGCCTGGGACTGGAGCTGTTCGAGCAGGAAGGATTGGCTCCCTATCTACCGCGCTGGGAAAAACTGGATAACTTTATTCATCGCCCGGTGAAACTGATTATCGGTGATAAAGAAATTTACGGCATTTCGCGTGGCATTGACGCCCAGGGCGCACTATTGCTGGAGCAGGATGGTGTAATAAAAGCCTGGGTGGGTGGTGAAATATCATTGCGCAGTGCAGAATAAAAAAGGGAGCTTCGGCTCCCTTATTTTATTTACGTAAGCGTACCTGATTCACTGAGTGATTGGCGCTCTTAGTCATGATCAGGCTGGCGCGCTCGCGAGTTGGAAGGATATTTTCTTTAAGATTCATTAGGTTGATTTCATTCCATAGCGAAGTGGCAATATCTACTGCTTCTTCCTTCGAGAGCTTAGCGTAATTATGGAAATAGGAATCCGGATCGGTAAACGCCCCTTCCCGGAATTTAAGAAAGCGGTTGATATACCAGCTTTCCAATAATTCTTCCGGGGCATCGACATAAATAGAAAAGTCGACAAAATCGGAAACGAATACATGATGGGGATCGTGCGGATAATCCATTCCACTTTGCAGAACATTCAGCCCTTCAAGAATTAAAATATCCGGTTGCGCGACGGTTTTGTCACCATTGGGAATAACATCATAAATCAGATGGGAATAAACTGGCGCAGTTGCCTGCGGTACCCCTGATTTGAGATCGGAGACAAACTTCACCAGGCGATGCATATCATAGGACTGCGGAAAGCCTTTTTTCTTCATTAACCCACGTTCTTTTAAAACCGAGTTAGGGTGCAAAAAACCGTCGGTGGTAATGAGTTCGACATGGCGATGCTCCGGCCAACGACTAAGCAAAGCTTGCAGAACGCGGGCGGTGGTGCTTTTTCCTACCGCAACGCTGCCAGCGATACTGATAATATAGGGAATTCGCTGACCATTGGTGCCAAGAAATTGTTCGAGAACAGCCTGGCGACGCAGGTTAGAACTGATATAGAAGTTGAGCAAACGCGACAGCGGCAAATAGATCTCGGCAACCTCTTCCAGAGAGAGATCTTCGTTGATGCCTTTTAACCGCGTGATTTCTTCCTCGGTTAACGTCATCGGGACAGAATCACGAAGTGCAGCCCATTGGTGGCGGTTAAATTGTAGGTACGGTGTCATTAACGTCTGCTCTTTTTGGCTCATAAGCATGTTCTTACTATCACCGAATACCTTGAAACGGTGATGCTTCACACGAGTTAATCAGGACAATGGGCAGGAGGGTAACACCAGATTGCCGGGAATAATAAGAAAAAAACTCATTGAATGCTGCTTTCTCGCGCCAGCATCACAAGAGAAGAATAAGTTTCTTATGCTTTGCAAAGCATGGCCTTTGCTAACAGGCTAGGCTAGCGGCCTGAATCCTTTCCGTCAGCGGTCAGCATGCGATAGAGGTAACCGGAGATGATCGGACAGCGCCTGAAGAGCCGAATTGTTGGCGAATATTTGCACTCCGCTGCTTGAAATTACACCGTTTTTTCGCGTGAGAGCACAAAATGTGAGCAAGAGAACGTTTTATGCAAATTTTTAGTTGCATGAACTCGCTCCTCTCCCTAGAATGCGCGCTACTTGATGCCGACTTAGCTCAGTAGGTAGAGCAACTGACTTGTAATCAGTAGGTCACCAGTTCGATTCCGGTAGTCGGCACCATAACAATTTGGGTGGGGTTCCCGAGCGGCCAAAGGGAGCAGACTGTAAATCTGCCGTCATCGACTTCGAAGGTTCGAATCCTTCCCCCACCACCACTTTCTGGCGACGCTTTGCGGAGCCGGAGTTGGTTGGGTAAACTAATCAGCTCAATACTAAAGAGAGCAGTCTCTTTAGTATTACAGAAAGAACTGGGTAGCCGAGTTTCAGGATGCGGGCATCGTATAATGGCTATTACCTCAGCCTTCCAAGCTGATGATGCGGGTTCGATTCCCGCTGCCCGCTCCAGACGTGCTGATATGGCTCAGTTGGTAGAGCGCACCCTTGGTAAGGGTGAGGTCCCCAGTTCGACTCTGGGTATCAGCACCACTTCTTTTCTCTCCTTCCCTGTTTCTCTTCTGTTATGTTCATTCAACAAGTCGGGCATGTTGCCTGGTTGATGTGGTGATATCACCGATTTATCCGTGTCTTAGAGGGACAATCGATGTCTAAAGAAAAGTTTGAACGTACAAAACCGCACGTTAACGTCGGTACTATCGGCCACGTTGACCATGGTAAAACAACGCTGACCGCTGCCATCACTACCGTACTGGCTAAAACCTACGGTGGTTCCGCTCGC
>NZ_GL882729.1:0-607 GCF_000195655.1 Klebsiella sp. MS 92-3 | reverse complement strand
ACCGGTTGCAAAACCTGCGAACTGGCCTGTAAGGACTACAAGAACCTGACCCCGGAGGTCAGCTTCCGCCGCATCTATGAATATGCCGGCGGCGACTGGCAGGAGGACAACGGCGTCTGGCAGCAGAACGTGTTTGCCTATTACCTCTCCATCGCCTGTAACCACTGTGAAGATCCGGCCTGCACCAAGGTCTGTCCGAGCGGCGCGATGCATAAGCGCGAAGACGGTTTTGTGGTGGTCAACGAAGAGGTATGCATTGGCTGCCGCTACTGCCATATGGCCTGCCCGTACGGCGCCCCGCAGTACAACGCCGACAAAGGCCATATGACCAAGTGCGATGGCTGTCACGAGCGCGTCGCCGAGGGGAAAAAGCCGATCTGCGTCGAGTCCTGCCCGCTGCGGGCGTTGGATTTCGGGCCAATTGCCGAACTGCGCGCTAAGCACGGCCAGCTGGCCGCGGTAGCGCCGCTGCCGTCGGCGCACTTTACCCGGCCGAGTATCGTTATCAAACCTAACGCCAATGCCCGGCCGTGTGGCGATACCACCGGTTACCTGGCGAACCCGAAGGAGGTGTGAGATGGGAAACGGATGGCATGAATGGCCGCTG
>NZ_GL882728.1:0-877 GCF_000195655.1 Klebsiella sp. MS 92-3 | reverse complement strand
AAAAATTGCAATATGTGGTGGACCCATACAGTCCTCGCCGCCCGGTTCAAAATTCCATACGCGCCAGATCATGCTGCCGTCATCCTTATGACGGACGACAAGGCGAAAATGGGTCCCCTGGTCATCTTCAATCGCCACATTCTGATACTGCGCTGCGACAACCTGAGCCTGCTCGCGGGTAAACGTGCCATCCGGCAGGGATACAAGCGGGGACAAAACGTTATGGTCCATGTGTTTCTCCTTTTCTGCCCCGCCTGAACGGGGCGTCTTCATCGTGGTTTAAAAGGGCGCGTCATCATCCATTGGTGGGAAATCATTCGGGAGAGGCTGAGGCGGTTGCTGAGACGGGGCGGCATCCTGACGGCCTTTCTTACCGCCCTTCGCTTTCGGGGATTTAGCTGCGGCCTGAGCAGGTTGTGCCGGGGTGGCAGGATTCTGCGGCTGCGCGGCGCTCTCAGGCACTCCGGATTCACGGCGGCCGCCGAGCATCTGCAGGGTGCCGTTCTGCCCGACCAGCACCTCGGTGACGTAGCGCGTGACTCCGGCATCGTCCTGCCAGTTGCGGGTGCGCAGTTGGCCCTCGATGTAGGCCTGTGCGCCTTTACGCAGGTATTCGCCCGCCACTTCCGCGAGCTTGCCGAACATGACAACACGGTGCCACTCGGTGTTTTCGCGCATCTCTCCCGTCTGCTTGTCACGCCATGTTTCAGACGTGGCCAGCGTCAGATTGGCCACTGCGCCCCCGTTGGGCATGTAACGCACTTCCGGGTCCTGTCCCAGATGTCCAACCAGAATGACTTTGTTAACGCCACGTGCTGCCATGATGAATCTCCTTAATCCGTTGTTTTGCCTTTTAAAACCATCACCCGTTGAGTTG
>NZ_GL882727.1:0-559 GCF_000195655.1 Klebsiella sp. MS 92-3 | reverse complement strand
TGTATGGGTCCACCACATATTGCAATTTTTACTCTCACGTAAAATATAGTCCACTGGCGTCATCAGTTCGAGTGATTTATGTGGCCTTTTGCTGTTATACAGCACCAGATATTCAGCCATTCTTTGATTAAACAAATTCAGGTCCTCAAAAAGCAACAATTCATTGAATTCAATAAATTGTTCTCTAAGTGTCCGGTTAAATCGCTCACAGGTCGCATTCATTTTCGGTGTGTACGGATAGGTCCAGATGTGTTTAATCGAGGCTTCCTGTAGCGTTTTATCAAAGTTACCGAGGAACTCCTTACCGTTGTCAGTGACAACTTGTCTGATAGCGACAGGAAAGAGCTTTGTGGCCTTGCTGAAGAAATGGCTGGTAATATCGCTGTTGAGTGAAGGGACCGCCAGGGCCAGCGCATAGTCGCTGTGCTCGTCGATCATGGTAATGATATAGCGGCGTAGGTCCCCCATCCTGAGTTCAATCGCGTCCATCCCTATGAGTTCGCCTGTTTTTACCGGGCGGTATTGTTTTGGTCTTCTGGGCTTCACTGAGCGTTTTTTT
>NZ_GL882726.1:0-8852 GCF_000195655.1 Klebsiella sp. MS 92-3 | reverse complement strand
TCAGCCTGCGCCTCAGACCTATCAGCAGCCAGCTTACGATCCGCATGCCGGCCAGCCCGCGCCGCAGCCGTATCAGCCGGAGCCAGCGGCGTATCAGCCGCAAAGCGCGCCAGTTCCCCCACCGGAGCCAGAGCCCGAGGTCGTGCAGGAGGAAGTGAAACGTCCGCCGCTCTATTATTTCGAGGAAGTGGAAGAGAAGCGGGCGCGCGAACGCGAGCTGTTGGCCTCCTGGTATCAGCCAATTCCTGAGCCGGAAAGTCCGATTGCCACTAAACCGCTGACGCCGCCGACCACTGCGTCCAAACCGCCAGTGGAGACAACCGTAGTCTCTGCGGTAGCGGCTGGGGTGCATCAGGCTACCGCCGCCAGCGGCGGCGCGGCGGCAACAACCTCGTCCACTGCCGCATCCGCTGCGGCTACGCCATTGTTCAGCCCGGCGTCCAGCGGCCCACGGGTTCAGGTGAAAGAGGGCATCGGTCCAAAACTACCGCGGCCCAATCGCGTGCGTGTTCCTACGCGTCGGGAACTGGCCTCCTACGGCATCAAGCTACCGTCGCAGCGGGAGGCGGAACAGCGCGCGCGGCAGGCGGAGCGCGATCCGCATTATGATGATGAGCTGCTCTCGGATGAGGAAGCGGATGCTATGGAGCAGGATGAACTGGCTCGCCAGTTCGCCGCCACCCAGCAGCAGCGCTACGGTCATCGCTGGGAAGACGATAACGCGACTGATGACGATGAGGCCGACGCCGCGGCGGAAGCGGAGCTGGCGCGTCAGTTTGCCGCTACCCAGCAGCAGCGGTACGCTACCGAGCAGCCGCCGGGCGCCAACCCGTTCTCGCCGGCAGATTATGAATTCTCGCCGATGAAAACGTTGGTCAATGACGGCCCGAGCGAACCGCTGTTTACGCCGACGCCGGAAGTCCAGCCGCAGCAGCCGGCCCAGCGCTATCAACAACCGGCGGCCGCTCCGCAGCAGGGTTATCAACCTGCGCAGCATCAGCCGATACACCATCAGCCTGTGCCGCCGCAGCCGCAGTCCTATCCGACTGCGTCGCAGCCCGTACAGCCGCAACAACCGGTTGCCCCTCAGGGGCATCAGCCTGCCGCCCCTGCGCCGCAGGAGAGCCTGATCCACCCGCTGCTGATGCGCAATGGCGATAGTCGACCGCTGCAAAAGCCGACCACGCCACTGCCGTCGCTGGATCTGCTTACCCCGCCGCCGAGTGAAGTCGAGCCGGTGGATACCTTTGCTCTCGAGCAGATGGCACGCCTGGTGGAAGCGCGACTCGCTGATTTCCGCATTAAAGCGGATGTGGTGAACTACTCACCGGGGCCGGTGATCACCCGCTTCGAACTGAATCTGGCGCCTGGCGTTAAGGCCGCACGGATCTCTAACCTGTCACGGGACCTGGCGCGATCGCTGTCAACGGTCGCCGTGCGCGTGGTGGAGGTGATCCCGGGCAAACCGTATGTCGGGCTTGAGCTGCCGAATAAAAAACGCCAGACCGTCTACCTGCGTGAAGTGCTCGACAACGCCAAGTTCCGTGATAACCCATCTCCGCTCACCGTGGTGTTGGGTAAAGACATCGCTGGCGATCCGGTAGTAGCCGATCTGGCGAAAATGCCGCATCTGCTGGTGGCCGGTACCACCGGTTCCGGTAAGTCTGTTGGCGTCAACGCCATGATCCTCAGCATGCTCTACAAGGCGCAGCCGGAAGATGTGCGTTTCATTATGATCGACCCGAAAATGCTCGAGCTGTCGGTCTACGAAGGAATTCCGCACCTGCTGACGGAAGTGGTCACCGACATGAAAGACGCCGCCAATGCGCTGCGCTGGAGCGTCAATGAGATGGAGCGCCGCTACAAGCTGATGTCGGCGCTGGGCGTGCGTAACCTCGCGGGCTACAACGAGAAGATCGCCGAAGCCGCGCGCATGGGACGTCCGATCCCGGATCCGTACTGGAAGCCTGGCGACAGCATGGACGCCGTACATCCGGTGCTGGAAAAACTGCCGTACATCGTGGTGCTGGTGGATGAATTCGCCGATCTGATGATGACCGTCGGCAAAAAGGTGGAAGAGCTGATCGCTCGCCTGGCGCAGAAAGCGCGCGCGGCGGGGATCCACCTGGTGCTGGCGACACAGCGTCCGTCGGTAGATGTTATTACCGGCCTGATTAAGGCCAACATCCCGACGCGCATCGCCTTTACCGTGTCGAGTAAAATTGACTCACGTACCATTCTCGATCAGGGCGGCGCGGAATCGCTGCTGGGTATGGGGGATATGCTTTACTCCGGGCCGAACTCTACCACGCCGGTGCGCGTCCACGGGGCGTTTGTGCGCGACCAGGAAGTCCACGCCGTGGTTCAGGACTGGAAAGCCCGCGGTCGCCCGCAATATGTGGATGGCATTACCTCCGACAGCGAAAGCGAAGGCGGCGGTGGCGGCTTCGACGGCGGGGAAGAGCTGGATCCGTTGTTCGATCAGGCAGTCAACTTTGTGACCGAGAAGCGCAAAGCGTCGATTTCCGGGGTTCAGCGTCAGTTCCGCATCGGCTATAACCGTGCCGCGCGTATTATCGAACAGATGGAAGCGCAGGGTATCGTCAGCGAGCAGGGCCATAACGGTAACCGCGAAGTGCTGGCGCCGCCGCCCTTTGAATGAGTGCAAAGTTGGGTAAATAAGCGCAAAATCAGCCAATTCTTCTGTCCCGCCGCCGCCGGCGGTCCTACAGTAGGGGCAGATGAGGCTCCCGCGTCGGGAGTGACGCACATTAAGGAAGAACAATGAAAAAACTCGCAATCACCTGTGCATTACTGTCTGGTATGGTCGTCAGCCAGGTCTGGGCAGATGCGGCCAGCGACTTAAAAAGCCGTCTTGATAAAGTGAGCAGCTTCCATGCCAGCTTCACGCAAAAAGTCACCGACGGTAGCGGTAACGCCGTGCAGGACGGGCAGGGAGACCTGTGGGTGAAACGCCCGAACCTGTTTAACTGGCATATGACCCAGCCGGATGAGAGCGTCCTCGTTTCGGATGGTAAAACGCTGTGGTTCTATAACCCGTTCGTCGAGCAGGCCACGGCGACCTGGCTGAAAGACGCCACCAGCAACACGCCGTTTATGCTGATTGCCCGCAACCAGTCCAGCGACTGGCAGCAATATAATATCAAGCAAAATGGCGATGATTTTGTGCTGACGCCAAAAAGCGGCAGCGGCAACCTCAAGCAGTTCACGATCAACGTCGGTCGGGACGGCACTATCCATCAGTTCAGCGCCGTCGAGCAGGATGATCAGCGCAGCAGCTATCAGCTGAAATCGCAGCAGAACGGCGCCGTCGACGCAGCTAAGTTCACCTTTACGCCGCCGAAAGGGGTGACGGTGGACGATCAACGTAAGTAGAGGCGAAAGTGAGCAATCTGTCGCTCGATTTTTCCGACAACGCGTTTCAACCTCTGGCCGCTCGCATGCGGCCAGAAAATTTAGCGCAGTATATTGGCCAGCAGCACCTGCTGGCGCCGGGTAAACCCCTGCCGCGGGCCATTGAGGCCGGGCACCTGCATTCGATGATCCTCTGGGGGCCGCCGGGTACCGGCAAGACCACTCTGGCGGAAGTGATTGCCCGCTACGCCAGCGCCGATGTCGAACGGATCTCAGCGGTAACCTCCGGGGTGAAAGAGATTCGCGAGGCTATTGAGCGCGCGCGGCAGAATCGCAACGCCGGCCGGCGGACCATCCTGTTTGTTGACGAAGTGCATCGCTTTAATAAAAGCCAGCAGGATGCCTTTCTGCCGCATATTGAAGACGGTACCATTACTTTTATTGGCGCGACCACCGAAAACCCCTCCTTTGAGCTTAACTCGGCGCTGCTCTCCCGCGCTCGCGTCTACTTACTGAAATCGCTCACCACCGACGATATCGAGCGGGTGCTTGACCAGGCGATGAACGATAAAACCCGCGGCTACGGCGGCCAGGATATCATTTTGCCGGATGAGACCCGCAGGGCCATTGCCGAGCTAGTGAATGGCGACGCGCGGCGAG
This sequence comes from Klebsiella sp. MS 92-3, assembly GCF_000195655.1. Lineage (NCBI taxonomy): Bacteria > Pseudomonadati > Pseudomonadota > Gammaproteobacteria > Enterobacterales > Enterobacteriaceae > Klebsiella > Klebsiella sp. MS 92-3. Next base: position 4,817 of record NZ_GL882726.1, on the reverse strand, counting down.
CGCTGAATACCCTGGAAATGATGGCCGATATGGCCGAAAGCGATGACTCGGGCAAGCGGGTGCTGAAGGCGGAACTGCTGACCGAGATCGCCGGCGAGCGTAGCGCGCGCTTTGATAACAAAGGCGACCGGTTCTACGATTTGATTTCCGCCTTGCATAAGTCGGTGCGCGGAAGCGCGCCGGATGCGGCACTTTACTGGTACGCGCGGATCATCACCGCCGGCGGCGATCCGCTGTACGTTGCCCGCCGCTGTCTGGCGATTGCCTCGGAAGATGTCGGCAACGCCGACCCGCGGGCGATGCAGGTCGCTATTTCGGCGTGGGATTGCTTTACCCGCGTCGGGCCGGCGGAAGGCGAACGGGCGATTGCCCAGGCCATCGTCTATCTGGCCTGCGCGCCGAAGAGCAACGCGGTGTACACCGCCTTCAAAGCGGCGCTGGCCGACGCGCGGGATCGTCCTGACTACGACGTTCCGGTGCATCTGCGCAATGCGCCGACGAAGCTGATGAAAGAGATGGGCTACGGCCAGGAGTATCGTTACGCTCATGACGAACCCAACGCCTACGCCGCCGGCGAGCAGTACTTCCCGCAGGAAATGGCGCAAACGCGCTATTATCACCCGACAAACCGGGGGCTTGAGGGCAAAATTGGCGAAAAGCTCGCCTGGCTCGCTGAACAGGATCAAAATAGCCCGATAAAACGCTACCGCTAATTGAGGCGTTGCGGTAAGGTTATTACACTATTTCCGTGGTCGTAGTCTGCGGCCACTTTTCTTTTTTAATTCGATAAGCACAGGATAAGCATGCTCGATCCCAATCTGCTGCGTACCGAGCCAGACGCAGTCGCAGAAAAACTGGCACGCCGGGGCTTTAAGCTGGATGTAGATAAACTTCGCGCGCTTGAAGAGCGTCGTAAAGTTCTGCAGGTGCAAACGGAAAACCTGCAGGCGGAGCGTAACTCCCGATCGAAATCCATTGGCCAGGCGAAAGCGCGCGGGGAAGACATCGAGCCATTACGCCTGGAAGTTAACAAGCTTGGCGAACAACTGGATGCTGCAAAATCCGAGCTGGAAACGCTGCTGGCGGAAATTCGCGATATCGCGCTGGCGATCCCGAATATTCCTCATGATGATGTGCCGGTTGGCCGCGACGAAAACGACAACGTTGAAGTTAGCCGCTGGGGTACGCCGCGTCAGTTCGATTTTGAGGTGCGCGATCATGTGACGCTGGGTGAAATGCACGGGGGGCTGGATTTTGCCGCCGCCGTTAAGCTCACCGGCTCGCGCTTCGTGGTGATGAAAGGGCAGCTGGCCCGTCTGCACCGCGCCCTGGCGCAGTTCATGCTGGATCTGCACACCGAACAGCATGGCTACAGCGAAAACTATGTCCCGTACCTGGTAAACCAGGACACCCTGTATGGCACTGGCCAGCTGCCGAAATTCGCCGGCGACCTGTTCCATACCCGTCCGCTGGAAGAAGAGGCTGACAGCAGCAACTACGCGCTGATCCCGACGGCGGAAGTGCCGCTGACCAACCTGGTGCGCGATGAAATCATCAACGAGGACGATCTGCCGATCAAAATGACCGCCCATACGCCGTGCTTCCGCTCTGAAGCCGGTTCCTATGGCCGCGACACCCGCGGTCTGATCCGTATGCACCAGTTCGATAAAGTTGAAATGGTGCAGATCGTCCGCCCGGAAGACTCTATGGCCGCGCTGGAAGAGATGACCGGTCACGCCGAGAAAGTGCTGCAGCTGCTGGGCCTGCCGTACCGTAAGGTCGCGCTGTGCACCGGCGATATGGGCTTCAGCGCCTGCAAAACCTATGACCTCGAAGTATGGGTTCCGGCGCAAAACACTTATCGTGAGATCTCCTCCTGCTCCAACGTCTGGGATTTCCAGGCGCGTCGTATGCAGGCTCGCTGCCGCAGCAAGTCCGATAAGAAGACCCGTCTCGTTCATACCCTGAATGGTTCTGGCCTGGCAGTAGGTCGTACCCTGGTGGCGCTGATGGAAAACTATCAGCAGGCTGATGGCCGTATCGAGATCCCGGAAGTGCTGCGCCCGTATATGCGCGGCCTCGAATATATCGGCTAAACTTCTCACTCCTTCTTTTAAAAGCGCCTGCGGGCGCTTTTTTTACGCCCTTATTGATACCGGGCAATAATCCTTGCCGCGAATGCAGTGATACTCCCTTTGGATTAAACCAGCATAAAAAACTAATAATATCGCAAAGCATTATATATATGTCTATATAACGCTTGTCAGTTTATTGTGAGCAACCAAAGCGAGTATCCATGAAAATTAAAGCCCCTGATGCTTTACTGGCTGCTGAGGTAAGCCGCCGTGGTCTGATGAAAACCACGGCAATAGGCGGCCTGGCGCTGGCCAGCAACGCACTAACGTTACCTTTTACCCGACTGTCGCATGCTGCCGATACGCCGGCGCCCGCCAGTGAGAAGGTGGTCTGGAGCGCCTGCACCGTCAACTGCGGTAGCCGTTGCCCGCTGCGCATGCACGTGGTGGATGGCGCGATTAAATACGTCGAAACCGATAATACCGGTGATGATAACTATGACGGTTTGCACCAGGTCCGCGCCTGCCTGCGTGGGCGTTCAATGCGCCGCCGGGTCTATAATCCGGACCGTCTGAAGTACCCGATGAAGCGCGTTGGTAAACGCGGTGAGGGCAAGTTCGAGCAAATCAGCTGGGAAGAGGCGTTGGATACCATCGCCAGCAATATGCAGCGGCTGATTAAAGAGTACGGCAATGAATCCATCTATCTGAACTACGGCACCGGCACGCTCGGCGGGACGCTGACCCGCTCCTGGCCGCCGGGGAAAACGCTGATTGCCCGTCTGATGAACTGCTGCGGTGGCTATCTCAACCATTATGGCGACTATTCATCAGCGCAGATTGCTGCCGGTCTGAATTACACCTACGGCGGCTGGGCGGACGGCAACAGCCCATCGGATATTGAAAACAGTCAGCTGGTGGTGCTGTTCGGCAATAACCCCGGCGAAACGCGGATGAGCGGCGGCGGGGTAACGTACTACCTTGAACAGGCGCGGCAGAAATCCAATGCCCGGATGATAATCATCGATCCGCGCTATACCGACACCGGCGCCGGGCGTGAAGATGAATGGATCCCGATTCGTCCGGGGACCGATGCGGCACTGGTTTCGGGCCTCGCGTGGGTGATGATCACCGAGAATCTGGTCGACCAGCCTTTCCTCGATAAATACTGCGTGGGATACGACGAGAAAACGCTGCCCGCCGGTGCGCCAGCCAATGGTCATTACAAAGCTTACATTCTTGGCCAGGGCACTGACGGTATCGCCAAAACGCCGGAGTGGGCCTCGACGATTACCGGTATTCCGCGCGAACGCATTGTTAAACTGGCGCGCGAAATTGCCACCGCCAAACCGGCCTATATTAGCCAGGGCTGGGGTCCGCAGCGTCACGCCAACGGTGAGATCGCCACCCGCGCCATCTCAATGCTCGCCATTCTGACGGGTAACGTCGGGATCAACGGCGGCAATAGCGGGGCGCGCGAGGGCTCGTATAGTCTGCCTTTTGAGCGTATGCCGACGCTGGAGAATCCGGTTGAGACCAGTATCTCGATGTTTATGTGGACCGATGCGATTGAGCGCGGCCCGGAAATGACCGCTCTGCGCGACGGCGTACGCGGTAAAGATAAGCTCGACGTGCCGATCAAAATGATCTGGAACTATGCGGGCAACTGTCTGATTAACCAGCATTCTGAGATCAACCGGACCCACGAAATCCTGCAGGACGACAAGAAATGCGAGATGATTGTGGTCATTGACTGCCATATGACCTCCTCGGCGAAATACGCTGATATTCTGCTGCCGGACTGTACCGCCTCCGAGCAGATGGATTTCGCGCTGGATGCCTCCTGCGGCAACATGTCCTACGTTATCTTTGCCGATCAGGCCATCAAGCCGCGCTTTGAATGCAAAACCATCTATGAGATGACCAGCGAACTGGCAAAGCGTCTGGGCGTCGAAGAGCAGTTTACCGAGGGCCGTACCCAGGAAGGCTGGATGCGCTATCTGTATGAGCAGTCGCGCAAAGCGATTCCCGACCTGCCGGATTTCGACACCTTCCGTCAGCAGGGCATCTATAAGCAGCGCGATCCGCAAGGTCATCATGTGGCCTACAAAGCCTTCCGTGAGGATCCGCAGGCTAATCCGCTGACCACGCCTTCGGGCAAGATCGAAATTTACTCGCAGGATCTGGCGAAAATCGCGGCTACCTGGGAGCTGCCGGAAGGGGATGTTATCGATCCGCTGCCGATCTACACCCCGGGTTTCGAAAACTACAACGATCCGCTGACAGCGAAATACCCGCTACAGCTCACCGGCTTCCACTATAAATCTCGCGTCCACTCGACCTACGGCAACGTCGATGTGCTGAAGGCCGCCTGTCGGCAGGAGATGTGGATTAACCCGATCGATGCCCGCAAGCGCGGCATTGCCAACGGCGATCGTATTCGCATCTTCAACGATCGGGGTGAAGTGCATATCGAAGCGAAGGTGACGCCGCGCATGATGCCGGGCGTCGTCGCGCTGGGGGAAGGGGCCTGGTACAACCCGGACGCCTCGCGTGTGGATCAGGCGGGCAGCATCAACGTGCTGACCACCCAGCGTCCGTCGCCGCTGGCGAAGGGAAACCCGTCGCATACCAACCTCGTTCAGGTTGAGAAGCTGTAAGGAGTAACCGATGACAACTCAGTATGGATTTTTTATTGATTCCGCCCGTTGCACCGGTTGCAAAACCTGCGAACTGGCCTGT
>NZ_GL882725.1:0-703 GCF_000195655.1 Klebsiella sp. MS 92-3 | reverse complement strand
AGAAATGACCTGCTTATTCGCACCTTCCCTGTCATCGGCGGCGGTACGCTGGCTACCGTGAGCACCTACACACTCAGCTGCCTGATGAGCGCCGCTCTGGAGTTACCGCGTTGCTGCATTGTGATTGCCAACCTATCCGGCAGCTATGTGGCTCAGACCAAGGCAATTGCCGAAGCAATCTCTAACCTCCAGCAAGAAGCCAGTCGCCAAGCGAGCACCATCACCCCCGTGCAGTTGGCGGGTACCTGTTCATCCCTGGCGCCTCTCCGCCTTGATGCTGGCAGATTCAGTCTGGCCTCGCGGTTCGACCTACCGAAATATCGGCGGTTACATTGTCCCCAGAGCTTCAGACCCGGCTGTTACCGGCCACGCCTGTCTGGGTAGGGAACGAGTGGTGGAACAGTCGGTTCCGTCGGGCGTTAACCTGCGGAACAGAAACCCATGCGACTTTCAGGTCGCACTGCCGAAATAATACTGGTTTCCCTTCTTGGTCTGGTGCATTTCCGGGTCGCGCTTGCCGTCCTTGTTCTTGGTCGAACTGGGCGCATTGATCAGCGTTGCATCGACGATGGTGCCCTGGCGCAGCGACAGGCCGCGGTCGCCCAGAGCCATTGATGACAGCGAGGATGCCGGCCGCCAGCTCGTGTTTCTCCAGCAAGCGGCGGAAGTTGAGAATGGTGGTTTCGTCGGGGATGCGCTCCAG
>NZ_GL882724.1:170259-172735 GCF_000195655.1 Klebsiella sp. MS 92-3 | reverse complement strand
CCAGCCGTTTCTATACCAGCAACGCCAGCGGCGACCCGAGCGACAAAATTTTCCTGATGCAATACTTCTACTGGTAACAAGGAGCCGAGATACCATGAACTTCACCACTACGCTGACGCCGCTGGCCTGCGCGCTGATGCTGAGTTTTTCCGCCCATGCCGTCACCGCGCAGGCGTTTAAAAACGTCATCGACCGCAGCGGCGCGCCGCAGTATATGCAGGATTTCGACGCCGATGACCACCAGCGCTTCAACCCCTTTTTCGACCTCGGGGCGTGGCACGGCCACCTGCTGCCCGACGGCCCGGCGACCATGGGCGGCTTCCCCGGCCCGGCGCTGCTGACCGAAGAGTACATCAACTTTATGGCCACCAACTTCGATCGCCTGACGGTGTATCAGAACGGCAAAAAGGTCGATTTCACCCTGCAGGCCTGGAGCCTGCCCGGCGCGCTGAAACAAACGCTGACCGCCCCCGGCGTGAAGGTGGAGATGACGCTGCGCTTCGCCAGCGCCCACACTTCGCTACTGGAAACCAAAATCACCAGCAACACTCCGCTGAAGCTGGTATGGGATGGCGAACTGCTGGAAAAACTGGCCGCCAAAGAGGGTAAAGCGCTATCGGACAAAACCATTGATGAAACCTTCCCGGACTATCAGCGCCGTCTGAGCGCCACGCCCGACGGCCTGACGGTCAGCTTTGGCAAGGTTCGCGCCGCCTCCGACCTGATGACCTCCGGCGAATCGCAGTATCAGATCCACCGTTCGCTGGTAACCGAGACTCGTATCGACGGCCACCGCTTTATCAGCAGCGCGGAGATCCGCGGCTCCACCACCCTCTACACCACCTATTCGCACCTGCTCACCGCGGAGCAAGCGCGGCGGGAAAAAGCGCAGATCCGCGATATTCTGGCGCGCCCGGCTTACTATCTCACCGCCTCCGAACAGCGCTGGGACGGCTATCTGCAAAAAGGGCTCAGCAACCCCGACGCTACCGCCGAACAGACCCGCGTGGCGGTGAAAGCCATTGAGACGCTCAACGGCAACTGGCGCGCGCCGGGCGGCGCGGTGCATTACCACACCGTCACCCCATCCGTGACCGGCCGCTGGTTCTCCGGCAACCAGACCTGGCCGTGGGATACCTGGAAACAGGCCTACGCCATGGCCCACTTCAACCCGGATATCGCCAAAGAGAATATCCGCGCCGTCTTCTCCTGGCAGATTAAAGCCAATGATAAGGTGCGCCCGCAGGATGCCGGATTTGTGCCCGATCTGATCGCCTGGAACCTGAGCCCCGAGCGCGGCGGCGACGGCGGCAACTGGAACGAACGCAACACCAAGCCAAGCCTCGCGGCCTGGTCGGTGATGGAGGTGTATAACGTCACCAAAGATAAAGCGTGGCTGGAAGAGATGTATCCGAAGCTGGTGGCCTATCACGACTGGTGGCTACGCAACCGCGACCATAACGGTAACGGCGTGCCGGAATATGGCGCGACCCGCGATAAGGCGCACAACACCGCCGACGGCGCCATGCTGTTCACGGTGAAAAAAGGGCAAACCGAGCAGACGCTTTCCGGCCTTCGCGCCTACGAACAGGTGACGGCCAAAGGCGATTACGACAGCCTCGAAATTCCGGCGCAGGTAGCGGCGTCGTGGGAGTCCGGGCGCGACGATGCGGCGGTATTTGGTTTTATCGATAAAGAACAGCTGGATAAATACGTCGCCAACGGCGGCAAACGCAGCGACTGGACGGTGAAATTCGCCGAAAACCGCGACCGCAACGGCAACCTGCTGGGGTATTCGCTGCTCCAGGAATCGGTCGATCAGGCCAGCTATATGTACAGCGATAACCACTATCTGGCGCAGATGGCGACCATTCTTGGCAAAGCGGAAGAGGCAAAGCGCTATCAGGCGCTGGCGGCGAAGCTGGCGGATTATATCAATACCTGCATGTTCGACCCGCAGACTCGCTTCTATTACGACATTCGTATCGAAGAACAACCGCTGGCCAACGGCTGCGCCGGTAAACCGATCGTCGAGCGCGGCAAGGGGCCGGAAGGCTGGTCGCCGCTGTTTAACGGCGCGGCGACGCAGCAACATGCTGACGATGTGGTTTCGGTGATGCTCGACCCGAAAGAGTTCAACACCTTTGTGCCGCTGGGTACCGCCGCGCTGACCAACCCGGCCTTTGGCGCTGATATTTACTGGCGCGGACGGGTGTGGGTGGATCAGTTCTGGTTCGGCCTGAAGGGAATGGAGCGCTACGGTCATCGCGATGAGGCGCTGAAGCTGGCGGACGCCTTCTTCCAGCACGCCAAAGGCTTAACCGCCGATGGCCCGATTCAGGAGAACTACAATCCGCTGACCGGCGCCCAGCAGGGGGCGCCCAATTTCTCGTGGAGCGCGGCGCATTTATATATGTTGTATAACGAGTTTTTCCGTAAGCCGTAGCGTTTTCCCCTCACCCTAACCCTCTCCCCA
>NZ_GL882724.1:161499-170118 GCF_000195655.1 Klebsiella sp. MS 92-3 | reverse complement strand
CCCCCCCCCCCCCCCCCAGGGGGGGGGGGGAACCTCACACCTGCGGTAACAGCCCGATAAAACTGCGCTTCTGCCGCGGCTGCGACATCATCTCCTCCAGCTTTTCGACGCAGGCTAAATAGTGCGGCGTCTTCTTATGCGCCAGCACCGCCTCATCGTCTTTATAGGCTTCGTAGATAAAAAAGCGGGTTTTCACCTCGGGATCCTGCAGGACATCAAAGCGCAGGTTGCCTGGTTCCCGCAGCGCGCCCTCGTGGTTGGCGCGAAACACCTCAAGAAACTCATCCACCCGCTCGGGTTTAATATTGATCTCCACCAGCGTCACGTTCATTTCAGCTCTCCCTGTTTTTCTTCCTGCCAGAACTGATACGCTTCCCGCGCGTTCAGATTCTCATGCACCACCTTTTTCACCGCCTTCAGCATCGCGCGCGGGGCGCTGGACTGGAAGATATTGCGCCCCATATCCACCCCGGAAGCCCCCTGGTCGATCGCCCGCCAGCACATCTCCAGCGCCTCATGCTCCGGCAGTTTTTTACCGCCGGCGATAACGATCGGCACCGGACAGCTGGCGGTCACTTTTTCAAAGCCTTCCTCAACGAAATAGGTCTTCACAAACTGCGCCCCCATTTCGGCGGCAATCCGGCTGGCCAGCGAGAAGTAGCGCGCATCGCGGGTCATCTCTTTGCCGACGCCGGTAACCGCCAGGACCGGCATACCGTAGCGATTGCCGGCGTCCACCAGTTTGATGATGTTATTGATCGACTGATGTTCGTATTCGCTGCCGATATAGACCTGCGCCGCCACCGCGCATACGTTGAGCCGCAGCGCGTCTTCCATCGCCACCGCCACGCATTCGTTAGAGAGTTCGCTCAAAATCGAATTGCCGCCGGAGGCGCGGAGCACCACCGGCTTATTGGTGGCCGCCGGTACCTGGCTGCGCAGTACGCCGCGGGTACACATCAGCACGTCGGTGTCGGCAAACAGCGGCGCAATCGACAGGTCGATACGCTCCAGCCCGGTGGTTGGCCCCTGGAAGTAACCGTGATCGAAGGCCAGCATCACCGTGCGGTTGCTGTGCGGATTAAAAATGCGCGCCAGCCGCGACTGCATGCCCCAGTCCAGCGAGCCGCAGCCTTTCAGGGTATACAGCGTATTCTGCTGCGGGCGGTCAATACCGAAGTCCTTCCCCTCTTTGATATCGTCTAAATCTGCCATCTCATCCTCCGTCAGAAGTCGTAGTTGTTGATGTTCTCTTTGCTGAACACCACGCGCTCCGGCAGCAGCACGATACCGTTGCCCTTCGCCTCATACTGGTAGCCCTGCACGCTGTTCGGTTCGACCTTCAGCGAGCCGATATCTTTCACCTCAACGCTGTCGCCCACGTTAAGATCGCCCTTTTTCAGCAATCGATCGGCGACGTTAACCGCAATTTTTCCCTGCTGAACCACATCCCACAGGCCGAACGCTTTCACCGTGCCGCGCTCAACGTACGGACGCATCACGTTCGGCGTACTAAAGCCGACAATCGCCACGCCCTGACGCTTGAGGTTCTCTGCCGCCTGCGCCGCCGCCGGCAGCGCATTGGCATCCGGCGCGATAATGGCGTCGAGATCCGGATACGCTTTTAAGATCCCCTCGGCGGTTTGCAGCGATTTGGTGGCATCGTTATAGCCAAACTGGGTGGTGACGATTTGCCACTGCGGATGTTCTTTTTCGATTTTGGCTTTGGCTTCCTTCACCCATTGGTTCTGGTCGGTCACCGTCGGGCTGGAGTAGAAAAACGCTACCTTGGCAGTAGGCTTCGTCACCTGCTTTTCCGCCATCTCGACCAGCAGGCCGCCAAGCTGCTGCGGCGTGCCCTGATTGATATAGATGCTGCGGCACTCCGGCCTGGTATCGGAATCCCAGGTCAGGACTTTCACCCCGCGCTGCATCGCCCGCTTCAGCGCCGGACACAGGCCGTCCGGCGAGACGGCGGAAACGATAATCGCGTTGTAGCCCTGGTTGACGAAGTTGTTGATAAGCTGCACCTGGCCGGAGACGCTGGGCTCGGTTGGGCCGTCATAGGTGACATCCACGCCCAGCGCTTTCCCCGCCTCTTTCGCGCCGTTGCCGCCGCTGGTAAAGAAGCCGACGCCGACCAGCTTAGGAATAAAGGCGATGCGGTCCGCCGCCTGCGCGGTAACCACGCTCATCGCCAGCGCCAGCACGATCAGTTTTAATTTCATTTTATGCTCCGATTGTTTTATGCGAGAAAAGACGCCGCCAGGTCGCGCGCACCCATTCACGGTGCAGGCTCAGCGAACGCCCCATCACCACCACAACCAACAGCGCCCCTGACAGCGCGCTCGACACCTGGTTGGGGATGCCGACCATCTGTAAACCCTGTTGCAGATACCCCACCAGCAATGCCGCCAGCGCGGTACCCAGTATCGATCCCGAGCCGCCGTAAATATTGGCCCCGCCGAGCACCGCCGCGGTCAGCGCCGGCATCAGCAGGTCGCGGCCTAAATCCGAACGTGCCGAGCCGAAATAGGAGACCATCACCAGCGCCGCGACCGCCGAGGCGACGCCCACCAGGCCATACAGCACGTACGGGATGCCGTTCACCGACAGCGCGGCATAGCGCGCGGCGCGCGGGTTTTGCCCGAGTAAAAAGAGGTGGCGGCCAAAGCGCCCGCGATGGGTCAGCAGCCAGAAGAAAAAGGTGATAATCGCGAACAGCACCAGCGGCAGCGGCAGTCCGGCGAGGGTTAAATTGGCGAAGGCGGTGAAGCTATCGGGAAAACCGCCAATCCCCTCGTAACCGGTCGCGCCGGCCATCCCGGAAAGCAGCAGCGCGCCGCCGCCATACAGATACAGCGTACCAAGCGTGATCACCAGCGGGCTGATGCCGGTGTAGTGGATCAGCGCGGCGTTGAATAACCCGCACAGCAGTCCCAAGAGCAACGTCAGCGATACCGCGAGCCACAGCGGCCAGCCCGCCTGGGCCATCACCCCGAGGGCGATGGCGCACAGGCCGATGGTCGAGCCCAGCGAAATATCGATCCCGCCGCTGATGATCACCAGCGTCAGCGGCAGCGCGACGATGCCGATGCAGATAAAGTCGCTGGTGCTAAAGAGCAGCATATTGAGATCCAGCATGCGCGGATTCAGCGCGCCGAACAGCAGGATCTCCACGATCAGCAACGCCAGCAGCGCGCTTTCCCAGTTAAGCTTCAGCTTCATTTAAGCCACCTCTTTGCTTTTGCGTTCAGGAAAGCGGGCAACCTGTTTCCCCCCTTTGTTACCGGGCTGGAAACGGCTGTACTTCAGCGCCCGCTGATGGCGGGCCAGCGCCTGACGCAGACGGCCATCGAGCACCAGCACGCCGAGCAGCACCAGGCCGGCGATAAAGTCGTTCCACCAGGCGGGAAGGCGGAACAGTACCAGTACGGTGTCGATTTGGGTGAGGAAAAAGGCGCCGAGAAACGCGCCAAGCAGCGTGCCGGTACCGCCGAGCAGCGAGATCCCGCCCAGCACGCAGGCGGCGATGGCTTTCATCTCCAGGCCGCTGCCGGTCTGATTAGGCACAAAACCAATCTGCGCGGCGAAGACGATCCCGGCGCAGGCCGCCAGCATACCGTTGAGGGTAAAGGCCAGCATCCGCGTGCGGTTGACCGCCACGCCCAGCTGGCGCGCGGCGGCGAGGTTATCGCCAACGGCGTAAAAATCACGACCAAAGGCGGTGCGCGACAGCAGCCAGCCGCCCGCCAGCAGCAGCGCCAGCACCAGCCAGCCCAGCGGCGACACGCCGATAAACGCGGGCTCCGAGAGCGATTTCAGGCTGTCGGGCAAGCCTTCGATCCATTTCCCGCCGGTCCACAGCAACATCACCCCGCGATACAACCCCAGCGTACCGAGCGTCGCGACGATCGCCGGGATGCGCAGCCCCACCACCAGCAGGCCGTTAAAAGCTCCGGCCAGCGCGCCAATCGCCAGCGCGAAGGCGATAGCCGTCGCCAACCCATAGCCGTTGTTCAGCGCCACGCCGACGGCGATGGCGCATAGCCCAACAGTCGAACCTACCGACACGTCAATATTGCGGGTCAGCATCACCAGGGTCGCGCCCAATGCCAGCAGGCAGAGGATTTGCGAGCTGGAGAAAATCATCGCCAGGGTCTGCAGGCTGAAATAGGCTGGATTGAGCGCCACCAGCACAACAAAGAGCGCCACGATGGCAAAGAAGGCGCTCAGTTCGCGATTCTTGAGTAACGTTTTCATGCCTGCCCTCCAAAGGCCAGGGTCATCATGCGATCGACGGTGACCGCCTGCCGCGCCAGCTCGCCGCTGTAGCGGCCCTGATGCATCACCAGCACCCGGTCGGCCAGGCCGATGAACTCATCCACATCGGAGGAGATCATCAGCACTGCCACATTTTGCGCGGCGACGCTTTTCAGCAGCTGATAGATATCGGCGCGGGCGGAGACATCCACGCCGCGCGTCGGCTCATCGACAATTAGCAGCAGCGGGTTGGCCTCCAGACAGCGCGCCAGCAGCACCTTCTGCTGGTTACCGCCAGAGAGAGTGCGCACCGGCTGATCGCCATCGGCCAGCTTGATCCCCAGCGCCCGGTGATAGCGCTCAACCACCGCCGCCTCCCGTTTCCCCTGCTGCCACCACGACGGCTGATTGAACATCACCGTGTTCCAGCGCACCGGCGCATCAAGAAACAGCCCCGAGACCTGGCGGTCTTCCGGCAGATAGACCAGCCCGCTGGCCAGCCGGGCGCGGGTGCTGTCATTGCTAATCTCGCGATTCTCCAGCCAGATCCGCCCGGCGCGCGGTGGACGCAGGCCGTATAAGGTTTCGGCAAATTCGGTGCGCCCGGATCCCACCAGCCCGGCGAGGCCGACGATCTCCCCGGCGCGGATCTCCAGATTGAGATCGATAAAGCCTTCTCCGGTAAGATCCTCCACCCGCAGCACGGGAAAATCCTGCGCCTGGGTGCGGCGGTTGCCCGGCAGCGCCAGCCACAGCTTTTGCGTGTCGCTCAGCGTATGGTCGCGGCTGGCCGGCGTCATAGCGCTAATCAGTTGCTCATCGCGGTAAGTTGCGGTCTCGCCGCTCAGCACTACCGCCCCGTCGCGCATCACCGAAATATGGCTGGCAAGCTGGCGGATTTCGGGCAGTTTGTGCGAGATAAACACGATCCCCACGTCCAGCGCCTGTAACGCGCGGATCTGGCTAAACAACCTCTCCGTTTCGCCCGGGGTTAAAGAGGCGGTAGGTTCATCAAGGATCAGGATCCGCGCTTCGCGCATCAGGCCGCGCAGGATCTCGACCATCTGTTGATCGGCTACCTCGAGCGTGCTGGCGCTGGCATCGAGGTTGATCTGGCAGTTCAGCTGCTGCAGTTTTTCCTGCAGTCGCGCGGTGGTATCCGCCCGCTTCGGCAAACGAAAGAGAATGTTCTCGCGCACGCTGAGGTTGGGAAACAGCATCGGCTCCTGCGGCACCAGATAGATGCCCAGCTGGTGGGCCAGCGCCGGGCTGAGGCGCGCAAACGCGCGGTCGCCGATCGTCAGTTCACCGCTATCCGGGGTTTCGACGCCGGCGATGATCTTCATCAGCGTCGATTTACCCGCGCCATTGCCTCCCATCAGGGCATGCACCTGGCCCGCGCATAGCGTAAAGTCGATGCCCTTCAGCACGGCAACGCCGGAGAACTGTTTGCGGATCTGGCGAGCTTCAAGCAGTGGCTTCATCGTCGCGCCTCGTTTGAACAAATGATTTTTAAATTTAATAATGTTCAAAAGCGTAGACGGTGAACTATATTTACAACCGTGCGAAGATCACAGTTTGGCGCTTTAGATCCTCAGGAAAAAATGGGCCAGCGATGAAAGATCCGTTTTGCCAGTCGGCTCACACTTTCCGGCCGCGCAATAGCGAACATATGATCTAAATTTTTATAAGAGTTCAATTTATGAGCGAAAAACGCATTACGGAAGAGAACCGCTACGCCGGGCTGGCGTTAGCCGAGGAAGAGCTGGTGGCGCGGGTGGCGTGGTGCTACTACCACGACGGCCTGACGCAAAATGACATCGGCGAGCGTTTGGGGCTGCCGCGGCTGAAGATTTCCCGCCTGCTGGAGAAAGGCCGTCAGTCCGGGGTGATCCGCGTGCAGATCAACTCGCGCTATGAGGGCTGTCTGGCACTGGAAAGTGAACTCCAGCAGCGTTTTGGCCTCAAGATTGCCCGCGTACTGCCGGCGCTCAACACCCCGCCGATGAATACCCGGCTGGGTATCGGCGCGGCGCAGTCGCTGATGGGCATTCTGCAGCCGGGACAGCTGCTGGCGGTCGGCTTCGGCGAAGCCACCATGAGCTGCCTGCAGCATCTCAGCGGCTTTATCGGCTCGCAGCAGGTGCGGCTGGTGACCCTCTCCGGCGGCGTCGGCCCCTATATGACCGGTATTGGCCAGCTGGATGCCGCCTGCAGCGTCAGCATTATCCCGGCGCCGCTGCGGGTCTCTTCGGCGGAGGTCGCCGAGATCCTGCGCCGTGAGTCGAGCGTGCGCGACGTGATCCTCGCGGCGACGGCGGCGGACGCGGCGGTGGTTGGCATCGGCGCCATCGATCAGCGGCGCGACGCGACCATCCTGCGCTCCGGCTATATCAGCGAGGGCGAACAGCTTATGTACGCCCGCAAAGGCGCGGTCGGCGACATTTTAGGTTATTTCCTGCAGGCCGACGGCAGGCCGGTAGAAGGACTGGAGATCCATCGGGAACTGCTCGGCGTGACCCTTGATGAGCTAGCGCAGCTGCCGACCATCGTTGGCGTCGCCGGGGGAGAAGAAAAAGCGCAGGCGATTTATGCCGCTCTGATTGGCAAGCGCATTAATGGCCTGGTAACGGAAGAGACAACAGCACGCGCGGTGCTTACCCTGGCCTCCTGACGGCCTGGCGCCGCGCGACAACAGCGAGGCGCATGTCATGAGTTACCTGTTAGCGTTAGATGCCGGGACCGGCAGCATTCGGGCGGTTATTTTCGATCTTAATGGCCGCCAGCTGGCGGTAGGCCAGGCCGAATGGAAACACCTGAGCGTTGATAACGTCCCCGGCTCGATGGAGTTCGACCTTACCACCAACTGGCAGCTGGCCTGCCAGTGCATTCGCCAGGCGCTCGACGCCGCCCGGCTCTCTGCCGCCGATATTCAGTCTGTCGCCTGCTGTTCGATGCGCGAAGGCATCGTTCTCTATGACCGCAACGGCGAGGCCATCTGGGCCTGCGCCAACGTCGATGCCCGCGCCAGCCGCGAAGTGGCGGAGCTTAAGGAGATCCACGACTATCGCTTCGAATCCGAGGTATACGAGGTCTCGGGACAAACCCTGGCGCTCAGCGCCATGCCGCGCCTGCTGTGGCTGGCGCACCACCGCCCCGATATCTACCGCAAAGCGGCAACCATCACCATGATCAGCGACTGGCTGGCGGCGAAGCTATCCGGCGAGCTGGCGGTCGACCCGTCAAACGCCGGCACCACCGGCATGCTCGATCTGTTCAGCCGCGACTGGCGTCCGGCGCTGCTGGATATGGCCGGGCTGCGCGCCGATATGCTGTCGCCGGTCAAAGAGACCGGTACCCTGCTGGGCGCCGTCACCGAAGCGGCGGCGCAGCAGAGCGGCCTGCGCGCCGGGACGCCGGTGGTGATGGGCGGCGGCGACGTCCAGCTCGGCTGCCTGGGCCTTGGGGTGGTGCGCGCCGGGCAAACCGCGGTACTCGGCGGCACTTTCTGGCAGCAGGTGGTCAACCTGCCGCAGGTGCGCACCGATCCGCAGATGAATATTCGTGTTAATCCTCACGTGATTCCCGGCATGGCGCAGGCGGAATCGATCAGCTTCTTTACCGGCCTGACCATGCGCTGGTTTCGCGACGCCTTCTGCGCTGAAGAAAAACTGATTGCCGAGCGGCTCGGCGTCGATGCCTATTCGCTGCTGGAGGAGATGGCCAGCCGCGTCCCCGCCGGTTCCCACGGCGTGATGCCTATTTTTTCCGACGCTATGCACTTTAAGCAGTGGTACCACGCCGCGCCGTCGTTTATTAACCTCTCCATCGATCCGGAAAAGTGCAATAAAGCGACCCTGTTCCGCGCGCTGGAAGAGAACGCGGCGATTGTCTCCGCCTGCAACCTCGCGCAGATCTCGCAGTTCTCCGGGGTGACATTCGACAGCCTGGTGTTTGCCGGCGGCGGCTCTAAAGGCGCGCTGTGGAGCCAGATCCTCAGCGACGTCACCGGCCTGCCGGTGCGGGTGCCGGTGGTCCGCGAAGCCACCGCGCTGGGCTGCGCCATCGCCGCCGGAACCGGCGCCGGGCTGTATGACGATATGGCCAGCACCGGAGAGCGGTTAGTGAGCTGGCACCGCGAGTTTACCCCAAATCCGCAGCATCGCGAGCTGTATCAGGAGATGATGAGCAAGTGGCAGACGGTGTACGCCGATCAGCTTGGCCTTGTCGATAGCGGGCTGACAACGTCGATGTGGCAGGCGCCGGGTCTGGAACGCCGCCAGCGCGTTGCGTCTTCCCCCTCACCCTAACTACCGGTTCCGCTCCGCCTTTCCCCCCCCCCCCCCCCCCCCCCGG
>NZ_GL882724.1:160907-161422 GCF_000195655.1 Klebsiella sp. MS 92-3 | reverse complement strand
GGCGGGGGGGGGGGGGCGGGGGGGGGGGGGTGGGGCAACGCTTCGCCGTTCTTTGAATCCCATCACAATCACCGCACTCCCCTTTTCCCTTTTTCTCCACGATGGCTAAATTAGTAACTCATCCGACCACATAACAATAATTTTACATTGGAAGCCACTATGAGCCGCTATCCGTCGCTTTTCGCCCCGCTTGAGCTGGGCTTCACAACGCTCAAAAACCGCGTGTTGATGGGCTCGATGCACACCGGGCTGGAAGAGCTGCCGGACGGCGCGCAGCGGCTGGCGGCCTTTTACGCCGAACGCGCCCGTCACGGCGTGGCGCTGATCGTCACCGGCGGCATCGCTCCGGCGCCCTCTGGGGTCACCATGGCCGGCGGCGCGGTACTCAACGATGCCAGCCATCTGGCGCACCATCGTCATATTACCGACGCGGTACATCAGGAAGGCGGCAAAATCGCCCTGCAGATCCTGCACACCGGGCGCTACAGCTACCAGCCCGCGCTAGTGGCCCCTTC
>NZ_GL882724.1:157631-160732 GCF_000195655.1 Klebsiella sp. MS 92-3 | reverse complement strand
TGATCGATGATTTTGCCCACTGCGCCCAACTGGCGCGTGAAGCGGGATATGACGGCGTCGAGGTGATGGGCTCTGAGGGCTATCTGATTAACGAATTTCTCGCCGCGCGCACTAACCAGCGCGACGACCAATGGGGCGGCGATTATGCCAGGCGCATGCGTTTCGCCGTAGAGGTGGTTAAGGCGGTGCGCCAGCGCGCCGGCCACGATTTCATTATCATTTACCGTCTGTCGATGCTCGATCTGGTCAACGACGGCAGCACGCTGGCGGAAGTCACCGAACTGGCCAAAGCGATTGAAGCGGCGGGAGCGACCATCATCAACACCGGGATTGGCTGGCACGAAGCGCGCATTCCGACCATCGCCACGCCGGTACCGCGCGGAGCTTTCAGCTGGGTCACTCGCAAGCTGAAGGGCGCGGTGTCGATCCCGTTGATCACCACCAACCGCATTAACGATCCGCAGGTCGCGGAGGATATTCTCGCCCGCGGCGATGCCGATATGGTATCGATGGCCCGCCCGTTCCTTGCCGACGCCGAATTTATATCAAAAGCGCAGGACGATCGCGCCGATCAGATCAACACCTGCATCGGCTGCAATCAGGCGTGTCTCGATCGGATCTTCGTCGGCAAAGTCACCTCCTGTCTGGTCAATCCACGCGCGTGTCATGAAACCCTGATGCCGGTCCTGCCGGCCAACGCGCCTAAACGGCTGGCGGTGGTCGGCGCCGGGCCTGCCGGTCTGGCCTTCGCCGTAAACGCTGCCGCCCGCGGTCATCACGTCACGTTGTTTGATGCGCTCCCGGAGATCGGCGGTCAGTTTAATATCGCCAAACAGATCCCCGGCAAAGAGGAGTTTCACGAGACGCTGCGTTACTACCGCACCATGCTCGATCTTCATGGTGTCGATCTACGCCTGAACACCCGCGTCACGACAGACGATCTGCTGGCGTTCGATGAGACGATCCTCGCCACCGGTATCGCCCCGCGCCTGCCGACGATCGATGGGATCGATCATCCAAAAGTGCTGAGCTACCTTGATGTCTTGCGCGATAAAGCGCCGGTTGGCGCGAAGGTGGCGATTATCGGCTGCGGCGGCATCGGCTTCGACACCGCGATGTTTTTAAGCCAGTCGGGCGCGGCCACCAGCCAGGATATCGGCGAGTTCTGCCGCGAATGGGGTATCGATACCAGCCTGCAAACGGCGGGAGGGCTGAGTGCTGAAGGCCCGCAACTGAGTAAAAGCCCGCGACAGATTGTGATGCTGCAGCGCAAAGCCAGCAAACCGGGCGAAGGGCTCGGCAAAACCACCGGCTGGATCCACCGCGCGACGCTGCTGGCGCGCGGGGTGAAAATGATCCCGGCGGTCAGCTATGAAAAGATCGATGATGAAGGGTTACATGTCACTATCGGCGGCGAGCGCCAACTGCTGGCGGTCGATCAGGTGGTGATCTGCGCCGGTCAGGAACCGCGCCGCGAGCTGGCGGATCCGCTGCGCGCGGCGGGGAAAACGGTGCATCTCATCGGCGGTTGCGACGTGGCGGCGGAGCTGGATGCGCGTCGGGCGATTGCCCAGGGCACTAAACTGGCGCTGGCGATTTAGCCCTGTCCCGGGGGCGGCGCGATGCGCCTTCCCCGGGCTACCACGATAATCCCGCACGCTAGCCCGGCTAAGGCGACAGCCGCGAGCAGGGGGAAACCGCGACAAGAATCAGCGCTGCTTACGCACCTTGGTTGCTTTCAAAATGACAAACTTATTGTTCGTCGCAATCGTCGTGCAATTACCAAACGCGCGCTTCAGCTTACGGAAGTAATCGAGGTGGCGGTTGCCGACGACGTACAGCTCGCCGCCGTATTTCAGGCTGCGGCGGGCATCGTTAAACATCTGCCAGGCGATATGGTCGGTAATAGCGTGTTGCTGATGGAACGGCGGATTACACAGAATCGCCGTAAAGCGGTCAGGCTCAATGCCGGAGAGCGAGTTGTTGACCATGAATTCACAGCGTGCGATATCGTCCGGCAGATTGCGCTCGACGTTCAACCGGCTGGAAGCCACCGCCATGTGCGACTCATCGGTAAACATGACCCGCGCGTTCGGGTTCTGCGCCAGCGCCTGCAGGCCAATCACCCCATTGCCGCAGCCGAGATCGGCGATCTCGCCTTCTAGATCAGACGGTAAATGCTGCAAGAAGAAACGCGCGCCGATATCCAGCCCGCTGCGGGCAAAAACGTTGGCGTGGTTATGGATGGTCCACGGCGTGCCGTCCAGCTTCCAGCTGTAGGTTTGCGGCGCATCGGCAAGCTCAGGAGCGGTGAAAACGCAGTGGATCAAACGCGCTTTTTTCCACGCCAGCGAGGTGGTGGTGGTGCCGAGGATTTTTTCAAACAGCGCCAGCGTCGAGTTGTGCACATCACGGGCTTTCGCCGCGGCGATGATGCGGGTTTCCGGCGTGACTACTTCGCGCAGGGCGCGCAGCTGCTGTTCCAGCAGCGCCAGCTGTTTTGGCACCTTAATCAGCACCAGCGCCGGCGCGGCCGGTAGCGGGCTCAGGCTATCCTGAAAGCGCACGCTCTCTTCATCGATACCGTTCATCCGCAGGTTGTGGCGGGTCGCCAGCTCGGAAATAAAGGAGTCGTTGATGCTGACCGGGTTGCGATCCGCCAGCGCGCAGGCGAGCGCGCCGAAGCCGTCGTTGAAGATGAGCGTCAGGCCGTCGACGTCATTCACCTGTTGCAGCAGATATTCATCCGCCGCTTCCCATGCCTGAAGCGCTTCTTCTTCAGCGTTAGGTGGGAACCGCTCTAATGTGAATAACTCACCGTTTAACTCTGCCTGGCTCATCGCCTCTCCGCCTCCGGAATAGTAAAACCCGCGAGTTTATACGCAAATCCTGTCCAGTTGAAGAGAGATCGCTGATCATCGCCGCTCAGCGTAGATCGCCCTCGTCATCGGCTCGCAGCAGCGTTATCGACGCGCGGGCGCCGGGCATCAGCTGCTGCAGATAACCTACCAGCCGCTCTCCCGCCTCATGCAGGGCCGACAACGGCATCGCCGGCAGGCTTTCGAGAATAAACCACATCGTCTGCGCGCCGCCGTCCCGCC
>NZ_GL882724.1:153421-157523 GCF_000195655.1 Klebsiella sp. MS 92-3 | reverse complement strand
CCCCCCCCCCCCCCCCCCCGGCCGGGCGCGCACGCCCTGTCGCCAGTTCCAGCGTCGGCAGGTTACGCCTATATCATCCCGCCAGATGACTTCGCCCGGCTCCGGATATTCCACTACCGGCTCTGCCGATTTTAGCGTATCGAATGGCTCATCGCCGCGGGCAATGGCCAGCCGCGGTTCGCCACGGTAGGCGGCCAGATTTTCCCCACCGACCGGGACAGCATAGCGAATGCTGATCGCGTTGTAGATATCCACCACCGGATCGATGGCCGGCAGGCTCCCCTCTTTCAGCACCCGCTTGCGCAGCGCCTGCGCCGAACAGGGGGTACGTTTCGCCTTCGCGCCGAAGGCGCTGAACGCTTCATCCCATGCCGCCAGGTGCGCTTGCGCCCAGGGCACATCATCCTGCTGCACCGCCAGGCAGGCCTCGGCCAGCGCCTGCTCCGCGACGGCGGGATCGGCCACCGGCGCGCTCTCCACCACAATACTTAATGCCCGAAAGCCCGGCGCCAGGCGGCTGACCGCAGATTCGATTGACGGCGTTACGCTACGCATTCGATAATCCTGTAATGACCAATTTGTTTCATCATAGTGACCAATGAACGTAAAAGTCAATATAACGACCGATTCAGGATCTGATGTCGACCAGGTAAGTCGCGCCGTCGCCACGCGGCTGAAGGCCTACCGTAAAGCGAAAAAAATGTCGCTGGACGAGCTGTCGCGCCGGGCCAGCATCAGCAAAGGTATGCTGGTCGAGATGGAAAAAGAGGCCGCCAATCCCAGCATTGCGATCCTCTGCAAACTCGCCGCCGCGCTGGGCGTATCGGTAGCGGATATTGTCAATGTGGCAAGCGAACCCGCGTTGCATATTATTCCCGCCGAGCAGATCCCCACCCTCTGGCAAGGCCCGCTGGGGGGCAGCGCCAGGCTCCTCGCCGGCACCGCCGGGCCGAATATGATTGAGCTGTGGCGCTGGGAGATGCAGCCCGGCGAAGCCTTTACCTCGCCCGGCCACCCGGCAACAACCTTCGAGCTGCTGCACGTGGAAGCCGGCGCGCTGACGCTGACGCTTGGCGAGACCTGCCGCACGGTGGCGGCCGGGGAATCGGCGGTGGCCCGCACCGAAATAGAGCACGGTTACCGCAATGAGGGTACCGCGCCGCTGGTCTTTACCATGACCGTGGCTGAACTGCCCTCCTGACAGACATAATGATAAGACGATGACAAAACTCATTTATTTACAGGGCTATCCTGAATCGCTGCTGGCGCAGGTGACCACGTTAATCGAGCAAGGCCGCCTCGGCGAGGTGCTGCAAAAGCGCTATCCGCAAGGGCACGACGTTAACAGCGATAAAGCGCTGTATCAGTACACCCAGGACTTGAAAAACCGCTTTCTGCGCGGCGCGGCGCCGATCAACAAAGTGATGTATGACAGTAAGATCCACGTGCTGAACAATGCGCTCGGCCTGCATACCGCCATTTCCCGCGTGCAGGGCGGTAAGCTGAAAGCTAAAGCGGAAATTCGCGTGGCGACGGTATTTCGCGACGCGCCGGAAGCCTTTCTGCGGATGATCGTGGTTCATGAACTGGCGCATCTGAAAGAGAAGGATCACAACAAGGCTTTCTATCAGCTGTGCTGCCATATGGAGCCGCAGTACCACCAGCTGGAGTTCGACACCCGCCTGTGGCTGACGCACCTTTCGTTAAATCGTTCTGCGTAGTGATGCACTGGTTTTGTCATGACGGCATGATAGAGTGGCGGCAGGTTCCCTTTAACGGAGTTCGTCAACGTTTATGATACGTTTCGCAGTTGTTGGCACAAACTGGATCACCAAGCAGTTTGTCGATGCCGCCCATGAAACCGGCAAATATAAACTTACCGCCATCTACTCCCGCAGCCTCGAACAGGCGCAAGCCTTCGCCAAAGACTATCCGGTCGAGCATCTGTTTACCTCGCTCGATGAACTGGCACAGAGCCCTGACGTTGACGCGGTCTATATTGCCAGCCCGAACTCGCTGCACTTTCCGCAGACCCGGCTGTTCCTGAGCCATAAGAAGCACGTCATTTGCGAAAAGCCGCTGGCGTCGAACCTGCAGGAAGTCGAGGCGGCGATAGCGCTGGCGAAAGAAAATAACGTGGTGCTGTTTGAAGCCTTTAAAACCGCCAGTCTGCCTAACTTTCTCCTACTGAAAGAAACGCTCGCTAAAGTGGGCAAACTACGCAAAGCCTTTATCAACTACTGTCAGTACTCCTCGCGCTATCAGCGCTACCTTGACGGCGAAAACCCCAACACCTTTAACCCGGCGTTCTCTAACGGTTCGATTATGGATATCGGCTTCTATTGCCTGGCGTCCGCTGTGGCGCTGTGGGGCGAGCCGCAGGCCGTTCTTGCCACCGCCAGCCTGCTGGACAGCGGCGTAGACGCCCAGGGCACCGTGGTGCTGAGCTATGGCGACTTCGACGTGACGCTGCATCACTCCAAAGTTAGCGATTCCGCGATCCCCAGTGAAATTCAGGGCGAAGACGGCGCGTTAGTGATCGAAAAAATCTCCGAATGTCAGAAGCTGGCGTTTGTGCCGCGCGGCGGTAAAGCCCAGGACCTGACGCAGCCCCAGCACATTAATACCATGCTGTATGAGGCGGAGACCTTTGCGCGCCTGGTGGAGACACAGGATGTGGATCACCCGGGCCTGGCGGTGAGCCGGATCACCGCCAAACTGTCCAGCGAAATTCGTCGCCAGACCGGGGTGATCTTCCCGGCCGATACGCAGCCGCTGGCGTAAAAGAGTGTAAAGGCCCGACCGGCCGCCATTGACGAAAACCGCCCTGTGACATATTTTGTTACGTGCAAAGGGGAGTAACTTCCTTGCCGGTTGATCGTCATTACGATGCGTGCAATACCGCATCCGGTCGCCGGGCAATAACCAAAGCCCATCGCGATGTACTTTGGTTGTTGTAAGTGAGACCTTGCCGGAAGGCGAGGTCTATGCATAAAAGCGCAGCGGCTGCCGTCTTCCGACGTCAGCCGTTTTGTTTTTATGTAAGGAATATCAAATGAATACTGTCGGCACGCCGTTGCTATGGGGTGGATTCGCTGTCGTTGTCGCGATCATGTTGGCAATCGACCTGCTGCTTCAGGGACGACGCGGTTCGCATAGCATGACCATGAAGCAGGCCGCTGGCTGGTCAATCCTCTGGGTCACGCTTTCTCTGCTGTTCAACGCCGCCTTCTGGTGGTATCTGGTGCAAACCCAGGGCCGGGCCGTCGCCGATCCGCAGGCCTTAGCCTTCCTCACCGGTTATCTGATTGAAAAAGCGCTGGCGGTCGATAACGTCTTCGTCTGGTTGATGCTGTTCAGCTATTTCGCCGTACCGCCTGCTCTGCAGCGCCGGGTGTTGGTGTATGGCGTACTGGGCGCGATCGTTCTGCGTACCATTATGATCTTCGCCGGCAGCTGGCTGATTTCGCAGTTCGACTGGCTGCTGTACGTCTTTGGCGCCTTCCTGCTGTTTACCGGCGTGAAGATGGCGCTGGCGAAGGAGGACGACTCCGGCATCGGCGATAAGCCGCTGGTGCGCTGGATCCGCAGCCATCTGCGGATGACCGATAAAATCGAGAGCGAGCGCTTCTTCACCCGTAAAAACGGGGTGCTGTTCGCCACCCCGCTGCTGCTGGTGCTGATTCTGGTGGAACTGAGCGACGTGATTTTCGCCGTCGACAGTATCCCGGCAATCTTCGCGGTCACCACCGATCCGTTTATCGTGCTGACCTCGAACCTGTTCGCCATCCTCGGCCTGCGCGCCATGTACTTCCTGCTGGCGGGGGTCGCTGAGCGCTTCTCGATGCTCAAATACGGTCTGTCGGTGATTCTGGTGTTTATTGGCGTGAAGATGCTGATCGTCGACTTCTACCATATCCCGGTTGCCATCTCGCTGGGCGTGGTGGGCGGCATCCTGGCCGTCACGCTGCTGATTAACGCCTGGGTCAACAGGCAGCACGACAAGCAGCGCAAACTGCCAGAGTAATCTGCTACCGCGCCGTCGGCCCTCGCTGGCGGCGCGGGAATCAGCTATAGCAGACGGTCTCGTAACGAGAATACC
>NZ_GL882724.1:140223-153327 GCF_000195655.1 Klebsiella sp. MS 92-3 | reverse complement strand
CGGGGGGGGGGTAATCAGCTATAGCAGACGTTCTCGTAACGAGAATACCTGCTCATGTCACAATTATGTTACTACGCAGTTAAAAAATAAGATCCATATTAAAATCACAGTATTTTACGCTTCCCGCCAGTCTTTCTTTCCGTATACTCGACTATGCAAACATCTACTTACATCCTGACATAAACGTAAAAAATAATACGTGGCTGGGATGGCTTGCTACATCACTGGAAGGAATGAATTATGACAACACGCACTCCCTCATCAGGGTGGCTCTCCCGCCTGGCGCAAGGCAGCCTGGTGAAACAAATTTTAATCGGCCTGGTGCTTGGCGTACTGTTGGCGCTGGTCTCTAAGCCTGCGGCTATCGCCGTCGGTCTGCTGGGGACCCTGTTCGTCGGCGCGTTAAAAGCGGTAGCGCCGGTGCTGGTATTGATGCTTGTCATGGCCTCGATCGCCAACCATCAGCACGGACAAAAAACCAGTATACGCCCCATTCTGTTTCTCTATCTGCTGGGCACCTTTAGCGCGGCGCTGACCGCGGTGTTGTTCAGTTTTCTCTTTCCCTCGACCCTGCACTTAACCACCGCCGCCGACAGCATCACGCCGCCGTCGGGGATTGTTGAGGTGCTGCGCGGCCTGCTGATGAGCATGGTGTCCAACCCGATCGACGCTCTGCTGAACGCCAACTATATCGGCATTCTGGTGTGGGCGGTGGGGCTTGGCTTCGCCCTGCGTCATGGTAACGACACCACCAAAAACCTGATCAACGACGTCTCCCACGCGGTGACCTTTATCGTTAAAGTGGTGATCCGCTTTGCGCCGCTGGGGATCTTCGGCCTGGTATCTTCCACCCTGGCGACCACCGGTTTCGAGACCCTGTGGGGCTATGCCCAGCTGCTGCTGGTGCTGGTGGGCTGTATGCTGCTGGTAGCGCTGGTGATTAATCCGCTGCTGGTGTTCTGGAAGATCCGCCGCAACCCCTATCCGCTGGTGCTCACCTGCCTGCGCGAAAGCGGCGTTTACGCGTTCTTCACCCGCAGCTCCGCCGCCAACATTCCAGTGAATATGGCGCTGTGCGAGAAGCTGAATCTGGATCGCGATACCTATTCGGTCTCTATTCCACTGGGGGCGACCATCAATATGGCAGGCGCGGCAATCACCATCACCGTGCTGACGCTGGCGGCGGTGCATACGCTGAATATTCCGGTGGATCTGCCGACGGCGCTGCTGCTGAGCGTGGTCGCTTCGCTGTGCGCCTGCGGCGCCTCCGGCGTGGCGGGCGGCTCGCTGCTGCTGATCCCGCTGGCCTGTAATATGTTTGGGATCCCGAACGATGTGGCGATGCAAGTGGTTGCCGTTGGCTTTATTATCGGCGTGCTGCAGGACTCCTGCGAAACCGCGCTGAACTCCTCCACCGACGCCCTGTTTACCGCCGCGGCCTGCATGGCGGAAGACGACCAGCTGGCGAAAAACGCCCTGCGCGGATAACGCCTTTCCCCTCCGCTATCGGGCGGAGGGGCTCTCTTCCTGTACTGCGTTTTCAACCTTAAACGGATCGATACCGCGCTTTTGCATCCGGCGGAAGCGAATGATATTCAGCCCGTTGACGATCAGGAAACTGCCTTCTATCAGCGTCCCGCCAATGGAACCCAACCACAGATTATGCGTGACCCAGCAGGCGGTGGAGCACCACATCACGCAGCGGACGGTTAGCCCTTTGCAGCGAAACAGCGCCCAGGTGCTGGCGACGGTGCCAATGATCGGCAGCAGCTCCATGGCATGCTGCAGTTTACCCAGGCCGAGAATCAACGTCAGGAGGATAAAGACTGTCATCACCCACAGGCTACGGGTGCGTAAGGAAATGACCGTGCGAAGCGCATTGAGCCCGGCGCTCATTCCAGCCGGCCCGGCGCCCATCAGGAAAAAATGAACGCCGATAATAGCGCTATAGACCGCCAGCTGTAGCCTGAAACGGCGTTCATCGCGGTTGATAAAGGTGGTAATGCCGATAAGAAAGGCGATGACGCCGACCCCCTGGGCCAGCCAATACGCGGTCATGTAAGCTCCCTGACTGAAAAAAACAAACGGCGCTTCACAGGCTGAAACGCCGCTGTTACGAGCCCGATGGCGCTACGCTATCAGGCCGATACACAAACCAAGCCTCTGGGCGCCAACGCAAATACGCCTTTACAGGGTAACACCGCTTTTAAAGATGGCCAGCTCGCGGAAGTCATTCTGCTCATTACAGGTCGGTTTACCGTTGGCGAAGGCTACAATGGCATCCACAAACTCTTCCAGCAGCTGCGGCATCGTTTTGCCGTGGAGCAGCTGTCCGGCATCAAAGTCGATCCAGTGCTTTTTCTTCGCCGCCAGCTCGCTGTTGGTGGCGATCTTCACCGTTGGCACAAAGCCGCCGTACGGCGTGCCGCGACCGGTGCTGAACAGCACCATATGGCAGCCGGCGCCGGCCAGCGCGCTGGTGGCGACCGCGTCGTTGCCCGGCGCGCTCAGTAAATTCAGACCATGAACCTTCAGGCGCTCGCCGTAGCGCAGAACATCCACCACCTGGCTGGAGCCCGCTTTCTGAGTACAGCCCAGCGACTTATCTTCGAGGGTAGTGATCCCTCCGGCCTTATTACCCGGCGAGGGGTTTTCGTAAATAGGCTGGTCGTGAGCAATAAAGTACTGCTTAAAGTCATTGACCATGGTCACCAGCTTGTCGAAGGTCGCTTCGTCGCGGCAGTGGCTCATCAACAACTGTTCAGCGCCGAACATCTCCGGCACTTCGGTCAGCACGGTAGTGCCGCCGTTGGCGATCACATAGTCTGAGAAGCGGCCCAGCATCGGATTAGCGGTAATGCCCGACAGGCCGTCCGATCCCCCGCACTCGAGGCCAAACTTCAGCTCGCTGAGCTTGCCCGGCTGGCGTTTATCCTGACGCATCACTTCATACAGCTGATGCAGATGCTCAACCCCCGCCTCCACTTCATCGTCCTGATGCTGGCAAACCATAAAGTGCACGCGCTGCGGGTCAAACTCGCCCAGCGTCTCGCGAAAGGCCTCCACCTGGTTGTTTTCACAGCCAAGGCCAACCACCAGCACCGCCCCGGCGTTCGGGTGACGAACCATATTTTGCAGCATGGTGCGAGTGTTGATGTGATCGTCCCCCAGCTGCGAGCAGCCATAGGTGTGGCTGAAGAGATGTACCCCATCGATATCCTCAGCGCCATACGTCTCTTTCAGGAAACGGTTCTGCATTTGTCTGGCCATCGCGTTGACGCAGCCGACGGTCGGCAGGATCCACAGCTCATTGCGCACGCCGACGTCACCGTTGGCGCGACGATAAATCTGCACTTCGCGATCCGCAGGCTGTGGCGGTTGGGCAACCAGGTCCGGTTGATAGCGATACGCGTCAAGGTCGCTGAGATTGGTGCGCGTATTGTGCGCATGAACATGCTCTCCCGGCGCGATATCCGCCAGCGCATGGCCAATCGGCAACCCGTACTTAACGACGTTTTCCCCTTTCGCGATAGCGCGCAGTGCAAACTTGTGGCCGCGAACGATATCCTGGCCGAGGGTGACCGAGTCATTATCAATCGTCACCACGCTACCGGCAGCGATATCCGTCAGCGCGACCGCGACGTTATCCTGCGAATGGATTTTGATGTATTGCATATCAACCGACCTCTGGCCTTAGTTCAGTTCAATGGCGAAATAGTCACGCGCATTGTTAAAGCAAATGTTTTTCACCATCTCGCCCAGCAGCGCGATATCCGCAGGCGCTTCGCCGGCAGCCACCCAACGGCCGATCATCTGGCACAGAATGCGGCGGA
Source organism: Klebsiella sp. MS 92-3 (assembly GCF_000195655.1). Lineage (NCBI taxonomy): Bacteria > Pseudomonadati > Pseudomonadota > Gammaproteobacteria > Enterobacterales > Enterobacteriaceae > Klebsiella > Klebsiella sp. MS 92-3. Next base: position 149,494 of record NZ_GL882724.1, on the reverse strand, counting down.
AGTATTCGTGGCGCGTGTAGGAGAGGAAGCTGCGACTGTCGGTCAACATCCCGACGAAGCGGCTCAGCAGCCCGAGCTGCGCCAGCTGGGTCATCTGCCGCTCCATACCGTCTTTCTGATCGTTGAACCACCAGCCGGAGCCGAACTGCATCTTGCCTGGCATGCCTTCACCCTGGAAGTTACCGATCATGGTGCCCAGCACTTCGTTATCACGCGGGTTCAGGCAGTAGAGAATCGTTTTCGGCAGCAGGTTTTCTTCGTTCTGCTTGCTCAGCAGCTTAGACAGCTCTTCCGCCATCGGACGATCGTTGATCGAGTCGAAGCCGACGTCTGGCCCTAACAGTTTGAACTGACGGAGGTTGTTGTTACGCAGCGCGCCAATGTGGTACTGCTGGACCCAGCCGCGACGGGCATACTCTGCGCCGAGGAACACCAGCACCGCGGTTTTGAACTGCGCCACTTCGTGTTCGCTAAGGGTCTCGCCAGCCAGGCGGCGCGCCAGAATGTCATCCAGCTCGGCGTCGGTCGCTTCGGCAAACAGCACCACGTCCAGCGCATGATCGGAGACTTTGCAGCCGTGTGCGGCAAAATGATCCAGACGTTTGGTCAGGGCGCTTTGCAGGTCAGCGAAGCGGCGAATATCGGTATCGGATACCTCGCCCAGCTTAGCCATATAATCATTGAAGGTCGCCAACTCGATGTTGAAGGCTTTATCCGGGCGCCAGCTCGGCAGCACTTTGATGTCAAAGGAGTTGTCTTTGGCGACAGCCGCGTGGTGCTCAAGAGAATCAATCGGATCGTCGGTGGTACCGACCATCTTCACATTCATCTGCTTCATGATTCCGCGGGCGGAGAAGGCATCCTGAGCCAGCAAATCATTACACTGGTCCCAGATCTCATCGGCGGTGGATGGCGACAACAGCTTACCTGTAATACCAAAAGGTCGACGCAGCTCTAAATGGGTCCAGTGGTATAACGGGTTGCCAATAGTGTGTGGAACCGTGGCCGCCCAGGCGTCAAATTTCTCGCGATCGGACGCATCACCGGTACACAGACGCTCCGGCACGCCGTTAGTGCGCATTGCGCGCCATTTATAGTGATCGCCTTTCAGCCAGATGTCATACAGGTTTTTAAAGCGATAGTTTTCGGCAACCTGCTGCGGCGGAAGGTGGCAGTGGTAGTCGAAAATCGGCTGATCTTTGGCGTAATCATGGTACAGACGGCGGGCAAACTCGGTATCAAGTAGAAAATCTTCAGTCATAAACGATGTCATTCGCGTGTCCTCTTCGCTCCAGTGCGGGAGCCTTTCAGATGATTGACTACAATGCTGACAAAGTTATCACACCAATTTCTACAGACCGAACTGTTTTTCGTGAGTTAGATCAACAAACGTCGATAAAAAAATGACCGCCCTGGAGCAAAACACCTCGCCAGAGCGCGCCATCTCTGGCTTTCCAGGCAAGGGATAAAGACCACACTAACTTTCCCACTTTTGTGACAGCTCTCAACTTTTAAAGTTGTATGACAAGTTATCTTTCTGCCGTCGCAACATATAAACCGACGGAATGCATTACCGGTGCTTATGGCATCGGCTTATACGGAATGGATACCGACTTTCAACATAACAACTGATGGTAAGGTTCAGGCCAGAGGGGACTACCCTCCTGAATCCTCCGTTTCGCTTTCCCGGCCGCTTATTGCGCTCGGTAAAGGCCGCACCTGATGCGGAAAGATAACAGACGATGAGGTTTACATGCGTAAAATTAAAGGGTTACGTTGGTACATGATCGCGCTGGTGACGCTGGGCACCGTGCTGGGCTACCTGACCCGTAACACCGTAGCGGCGGCCGCGCCGACGCTGATGGAAGAGTTACACATTTCGACCCAACAGTACTCCTATATCATTGCAGCCTATTCCGCTGCCTATACCGTTATGCAGCCCGTCGCGGGGTATGTCCTTGATATTCTGGGGACCAAAATTGGCTATGCCTTCTTCGCCATCGCCTGGGCGGTATTCTGCGGCTCAACGGCGCTGGCCGGCAGCTGGGGTGGACTGGCGCTGGCCCGTGGCGCAGTCGGCGCAGCGGAGGCCGCAATGATCCCCGCCGGCCTGAAGGCCAGCTCAGAGTGGTTCCCGGCAAAAGAGCGCTCTATCGCGGTGGGCTACTTCAACGTGGGTTCCTCTATTGGCGCCATGATCGCGCCGCCGTTGGTGGTGTGGGCGATTGTCATGCACAGCTGGCAGATGGCGTTCATCATCTCCGGGGTATTGAGCTTCGCCTGGGCCATCGCCTGGCTTATCTTCTACAAACACCCGCGCGACCAGAAAAAATTATCTGACGAAGAACGTGACTACATCATTGGCGGTCAGGAGTCTCAGCATCAGACCAATAACGCGAAGAAAATGTCGCCGTGGCAAATCCTGCGCAACCGTCAGTTCTGGGGTATCGCCCTGCCGCGCTTCCTCGCCGAGCCGGCCTGGGGGACCTTTAACGCCTGGATCCCGCTGTTCATGTTCAAAGTTTACGGTTTTAACCTGAAAGAGATCGCCATGTTCGCCTGGATGCCGATGCTGTTCGCCGACCTCGGCTGCATCGTCGGCGGATATCTGCCGCCGCTGTTCCAGCGCTGGTTTGGCGTCAACCTGATCGTGTCGCGTAAAATGGTGGTCACCATGGGCGCCCTGCTGATGATTGGCCCGGGGATGATCGGCCTGTTCACCAGCCCGTACGTGGCGATTGCCCTGCTGTGCATCGGCGGGTTCGCTCACCAGGCGCTGTCCGGGGCGCTGATTACCCTCTCTTCCGACGTCTTTGGCCGTAACGAAGTCGCTACCGCCAACGGTCTGACCGGGATGGCCGCCTGGCTAGCGAGCACCATGTTCGCCCTGGTCGTCGGCGCGCTGGCAGACACCATCGGCTTTAGCCCGCTGTTTGCGGTACTGGCCGTCTTTGACCTGCTGGGCGCGCTGGTTATCTGGACGGTGCTGAAAAACAAACCGGCTGACGATGACTCGACGCCGCTTAGCAGCCGCAAACCGGTCACGCAGAGTTAGATCGAATGGCAAGGTAATCGCCGATCAAGCCGCCTTCTCAGGCGGCTTTTTCATGCCTGCCAGTGGTGGAAAGCGCGTAAAAGTGGTATAACAAATCGAATATTGTCGCCATCTTCCGGGAGCGAATATGGAAATCATTGAACCACGCCGTCTATATCAGCAGCTTGCCGCTGAGCTGAAGACGCGCATCGAACAAGGTGTCTACCTTGTAGGGGATAAGCTGCCCGCCGAGCGCTTCATCGCCGATGAAAAAAACGTCAGCCGCACCGTGGTTCGTGAAGCCATTATCATGCTGGAAGTGGAAGGGTATGTCGAAGTCCGCAAAGGGTCGGGTATCCACGTTATCTCCAACCATCCGAAATACCAGCAGGTGGCCGATGAAAGCCTTGAGTTCGCCAACTATGGCCCCTTTGAACTGCTGCAGGCGCGGCAGCTAATTGAAAGCAATATTGCCGAATTCGCGGCGACTCAGGTGACCAAACAGGACATCATGAAGCTGATGGAGATTCAGGAGAAAGCGCGTAACGAGAAATGTTTCCGCGACTCCGAGTGGGACCTGCAGTTTCACGTCCAGGTGGCGCTGGCGACGCAGAACAGCGCGCTGGCGGCGATCGTGGAAAAGATGTGGACCCAGCGCGTGCATAACCCCTACTGGAAAAAGCTGCATGAGCATATCGACCTGCGTACGGTCGATAACTGGTGCGACGACCACGATCAGATCCTGAAAGCTCTGCTGCGAAAAGATCCCAACGCCGCCAAGCTGGCGATGTGGCAGCATCTGGAAAATACCAAGCAAATGTTGTTTAACGAAACCAGCGATGACTTTGAATTTAATGCCGATCGCTACTTATTTGCCGAAAACCCAGTCGTTCATCTCGATACCGCAGTCAACGGCGCGAAATAAGGCCTTATCCCTCCGGCGCGCCCCCCTGCGCGCCTGTCTGACAGTGAGGCTGGAGTAAGCAAGTCATATATAGTGTCAGCCTGTGTAAATCCTCTCGCCTCCCATCTCCGCAATCAGCAAAATCAACGAGCAACACGTTGCAATTTCTCTGACGGAAAGTCAGGTGATTTGTTACAATTAGATGCATTTTGTCGTTCTGGGGGGTAGGTATTTACTTACTTCAGTCTTATACAGGGAAGCGTTCAGAGCGCCTAAGCAGCGACCATAATCTCATAAAAATCTTGTCGCCCTATATGCCACGCGCTCAGACGTGCCGTTAACCGATGTACCAGGAATCGTGAATGGAACTATTTACCCAGTTATTGAATGCCTTGTGGGCTCAGGATTACGAAACGCTCGCGAATCCCTCCATGATAGGCATGCTGTATTTTGTCTTGTTTATGATTTTGTTCCTTGAGAACGGGTTATTGCCTGCCGCGTTTTTACCGGGGGATAGTCTGCTCGTGCTCGTGGGCGTGCTGATCGCCAAAGGGGCGATGGGTTTTCCGGAAACCTTGCTGCTGCTCACCGCCGCCGCCAGCCTCGGCTGCTGGCTAAGCTATATTCAGGGGCGTTGGCTGGGTAATACGCGGATCGTGCAAAACTGGCTGTCACACCTGCCTTCGCACTATCACCAGCGTGCGCATCACTTGTTTCATAAGCATGGGCTCTCCGCGCTGCTGATCGGCCGCTTTATCGCCTTCGTACGCACGCTGCTGCCCACCATCGCCGGGCTTTCCGGCCTTAATAACGCCCGTTTTCAGTTTTTCAACTGGATGAGCGGCCTGCTGTGGGTGCTCATCCTGACCTCGCTTGGCTATCTGCTGGGTAAAACCCCGGTATTCCTCAAGTATGAAGATCAGCTGATGTCCTGCCTGATGCTCCTGCCGGTTGCCCTGTTGGTCTTCGGACTGATCGGCTCGCTGGTGGTGCTGTGGAAGAAAAAATACAGAAGCCGGGGCTAATGATGGTCATGAAACGCCCTTCCCTGCGCCAGTTCAGCTGGCTGCTGGGTGGTTCTCTTCTGCTCGGCGCCCTGTTCTGGCTTTGGCTGGCGGTGCAGCAGCAGGAGGCCACGCTGGCGATACGCCCGGTTGGCCAGGGTATCGGAATGCCGGACGGTTTCTCCGTCTGGCATCATCTCGATGCCAACGGCATCCGCTTTAAAAGCATCACGCCGCAGAAGGATGGTCTGCTGATTAAGTTCGATTCCACCGCCCAGGGCGCGGCGGCGAAAGAAGTTCTCGGCCGCGCTCTGCCACATGGTTATATTATTGCCCTGCTGGAGGACGATAACTCGCCCACCGCCTGGCTATCCCGCCTGCGCGACGCGCCGCATCGCCTCGGGTAAGCTGCCGCCAGACTGCGTTTTTAACCCAGTCTGGTGGTTTCCCGCATTTGTTACTATGCTTAAACCTGCGGGAATCAACGCATTCACGTTCACCAACGGGAACGGGTATATCCTCCGGGTATCCCCTCAGACAATGGAAGGTACTATCCATGAAACACCGCATCGCTCTGCTTCTGGTCCTGACTTCACTTAGCGCCAGCGCCCTAGCCGCCTCTCCCTGCCAGGAAAAAGAGCAGGATATTCAACGAGAGATCAGCTACGCCGAAAAGCATCATAATCAAAGTCGCATTGATGGGCTAAATACCGCGCTACGTCAGGTTCGGGAAAACTGTAGCGACAGTAAACTCAAAGCCGATCATCAGCAAAAAATTGCCAAACAGCGGGAAGAGATCGCTGAACGTCAGCGCGATCTGCAGGAAGCCCGGAAGAAAGGCGATGCGGACAAAATTAACAAACGCCAGCATAAACTCAATGAAGCGCAACAGGAGTTAAAAACGCTGGAGTCTCGGGATTACTAATCACCATTAACTTTCGCAACACGGACCACGCTACAGGAGAACGACATGGCTAAAGAGAATGTGACTGACGACCTTCGTGCAGAACTGAAAACGCTGGCGGATACCCTGGAGGAAGTACTAAATTCCTCGGCGGACAAGTCGAAAGAAGAGATGGGTAAACTGCGCAGTAAAGCCGAGAGCGCGCTGAAAGAGAGCCGCGCTCGTTTGGGTGAAACCAGCGAAGCGATTCTTCGTCAAACTCGTGAGACCGCCGCGCGAGCGGATGATTATGTTCGCGAAAATCCGTGGACTGGGGTAGGAATTGGCGCCGCCGTCGGGCTGGTGCTGGGTGTCCTGCTGTCGCGTCGCTGATTATGGCGAATACTCAACACACGCAGGGACCGGGTCAGCGCGTTTTCTCCATTGGTCAGCGCATCGTCACGCTGCTGGTCGAAATGGTGGAAACGCGGCTGCGTCTGGTCGTCGTGGAGCTGGAGGAGGAGAAAGCCAACCTCTTCCAGCTGCTGATCATGACCGGACTGACGCTGCTGTTTGCCGCGTTTGGCCTCATGAGTCTGCTGGTGCTGGTTATCTGGGCCGTTGACGCTCAGTACCGCCTGCACGTGATGATCGCCACCACCGTTGTGCTGCTCCTCGCCGCCGCGATCGTGGGTATCCTAACCCTACGTAAGGCGCGCCGCTCCACGCTGCTGCGTCTAACGCGTAAAGAGCTGGAGAACGACCGTGCCCTTCTGGAGGAGGATAAATCGTGAATGGCCGACAGGAGCGTGAACGGCAAAAGACGCAGCTGCTGCGCCAGATCCAGCAGCAACGGCTGGAGCTCAGCGCCTGCCGCCGTCACTGGCACGAGGCGACTGCGCCCCTCGACCGCGGCTGGCATACGCTGCTGAGTTTACGTTCGTGGCTGATGGTTGGCAGCGGTCTGATGGCCGTATGGTCCGTACGACATCCGCATTTTTTAATGCGCTGGACCAAACGCGGACTCGGACTGTGGAGCACCTGGCGCCTGGTGCGCGGGATCCTGCGCCAGTCGGCAGTTCGCTAGCGGCCCTGAGCGTGGGCGCTTTCCCTGGCGCCCACGCTCTGCCATTTCCCTGTCCCTTACTGCACGCTGTTCGCAGCAACATGCGCCTTTTCCGTAGCGCGCCCTTCTCTACGACGCCCTTTACCTTACGCCATACCAGGACCGGTGGTGGCCCATCGCGTTCGGTACTCTTTCGCCTCCGCGTACTGATTGCTCAGAAACTTTGAAATAGATCTACAGTTTTCCTTGCTAACAATTCCCTCTCCGCCTCGCTACTATCCTCTCCATCGACAGCAACACCGCGTAACTACGCGGGATTGCACTAAAAAACAAAACCGCCGCCCTTTGGGTTTTCTGGAGTAACAAATGAAAAAATTAGAAGATGTTGGTGTATTGGTAGCGCGTATTCTGATGCCGATTCTGTTTATCACTGCAGGATGGGGCAAAATCACCGGTTATGCGGGAACCCAGCAGTATATGGAAGCCATGGGCGTCCCGGGCGCACTGCTGCCGCTGACCATCCTCCTTGAGTTCGGCGGCGGTCTGGCGATTCTGTTCGGTTTCCTGACCCGGACCACCGCGCTGTTCACTGCGGGCTTTACGCTGCTGACCGCGTTCCTGTTCCATAGCAACTTTGCGGAAGGCGTGAACTCCCTGATGTTCATGAAGAACCTGACCATTGCGGGCGGTTACCTGCTGCTGGCCATTACCGGACCGGGCGCCTTCAGTATTGACCGTGTACTGAATAAGAAATGGTAAGCGCACTATACTGAATGAATGAAAAAAGCGAGGAGACCACTCCTCGCTTTTGCTATCTGTAGTCTGAAGGAGGAGCAAAGATGGGACAATTAGTCGACGGCGTCTGGCAGGATACCTGGTATGACACAAAATCCACCGGTGGGCGTTTTAAACGTTCCGTTTCCGCCTTCCGTAACTGGCTGACCGCCGACGGCGCGGCTGGCCCCAGCGGTGAAGGCGGTTTTGCAGCGGAAAAGGATCGCTATCATTTGTATGTTTCTCTCGCCTGCCCGTGGGCGCATCGCACGTTAATTATGCGTAAATTAAAAGGTCTGGAGCCTTTTCTCCCCGTATCCGTGGTCAATCCGCTGATGCTGGAAAACGGCTGGACCTTTGACGATAGCTTCCCGGAAGCCACCGGCGATACCCTCTACCAGCATGACTTTCTCTATCAGCTGTATCTGCACGCCGACCCGCACTACACCGGACGCGTGACCGTGCCGGTGCTGTGGGATAAAAAACAGCAGACCATCGTCAGCAATGAGTCGGCAGAAATCATCCGCATGTTTAATACCGCCTTCGATGGCCTTGGCGCCCGGGCCGGGGATTACTACCCGCCAGCGCTGCGGGAACAAATCGATGAGCTGAACGGCTGGATCTATGACAACGTCAACAACGGCGTGTATAAAGCCGGCTTTGCCACCAGCCAGCAAGCTTACGACGAAGCGGTGGATGCGGTCTTTACCTCGCTGGAGCGGCTGGAGCAGATCCTCGGCCAGCATCGCTATCTGACGGGCAATCAGCTAACGGAAGCCGACATACGCCTGTGGACAACGCTGGTACGCTTCGACCCGGTATATGTGACCCATTTTAAATGCGATAAACGGCGCATCAGCGATTACCTCAATCTGTACGGTTTCCTGCGCGACATCTACCAGATGCCGGGTATCGCCGAGACGGTGAGTTTTCCGCATATCCGTCACCACTATTACCGCAGCCATAAAACCATTAACCCTACCGGTATTATTTCCATTGGGCCGCAGCAGGATCTCAACGAACCGCACGGTCGCGATCAGCGCTTCCGTTGATCTGTCGGGCGCCAGTGATGGCGCCCAATAATTCAGAAAACAGATATTTACCCACCATTCATTCACGTCTATTCTTATTGCGATCGCTTAAAAAACAAGTGATTGACGGTTAATTGAGGCGTAGAAATGGACTGGTATCTCAAGGTATTAAAAAACTATATAGGATTTGGCGGCCGTGCGCGGCGCAAAGAGTACTGGATGTTTATTCTGGTCAACCTCATCCTGACCGGCGTATTGAGCATCATCGATAAAATGCTGGGCTGGCAGCGGGCTGGCGGCGAAGGCATTCTGACCACTATCTATGGCGTACTGGTCTTTTTACCGTGGTGGGCGGTGCAATTTCGCCGTCTGCATGACACCGATCGTTCGGCCTGGTGGCTATTGCTGCTGTTGATCCCGGTCATCGGCTGGCTGGTGATCCTGATCTTTAACTGCCAGCGCGGCACCGAAGGCAATAATCGCTTCGGGCCCGATCCGAAACCCTTTTCCTACTAATCTTCCTGCCCCCCCCCCCCCCCGGGGGGGGGGGCTTTTTTTTGCCTTCAATAAACCCA
>NZ_GL882724.1:136887-140147 GCF_000195655.1 Klebsiella sp. MS 92-3 | reverse complement strand
GGGGGGGGGGGGGGCGTCTTCATCACTATCTGCCGGCAAACAGCTTGGGGATCTCACGCAGACACCAGGACTTCGCTTCGCCCATACTGTCCCGTCGCCAGGCCATGATAATGTCAATTTCATTGGTGTATTCCGGGCTGACGACCCGCAGGCGACCTTCGGCAATATCCTTCTCCACCAGCGGATAGGGCATAGTCGCCACGCCCAGCCCGGCCAGTAGCGCCTGACGTTTATCTTCTATCGTACTCACCGTTAAACGCGGCTGTTTATCCAGCAGTTGAACGGTGAGAACGGGCCGCTCGCGCGCGGTATCCGCCACCGCGACGCCGCGGTATTTCACGCGGGTAACCTCAGAGAGCGGCTCCGGCTCCTGATGGATCGGGTGATCCGGCGCCGCGACGTACACGCTGAGCACCGAATAGAGTTTGCGCGAGTTAATCTCCGAAGAGGAACGAAAATGCATATCCGGTGCGACAACGATATCCGCCCGCCCCTGCTCCAGCCGCTCCCAGGCGCCGGCCAGCACCTCAGTGATAATCGACAGCTGGGTGTTTGATTTAGTCGCCAGTTTCTCAATCAGCGGAAACAGATCCGGAGTGGGCACCAGCGCTTCGGTAACGATCGTCAGGTGGGTTTCCCAACCACGCGACAGGGCTTCAGCATCGGTGGTGAGTTTATCCGCCGCTTCAAGCAGCACGCGCCCGCGCTCCAGCAGCATTCTTCCAACGTTAGTGAACTTCGTGCGATGACCTGAGCGGTCAAACAGCACCACGTCCAGTTCCTCCTCCAGTTTTTGCATGGTGTAGCTCAGGGCGGAAGGCACGCGTCCCAGCTCATCAGCTGCGGCAGCGAAGCTTCCGCGCCGGTCGATCGCATCCATCACGCGTAACGCTTCCAGCGTTAATGCTCTCTCTTTGGCCATCGCTTTCTCATTCAGGAAATTTGAACATACCGGGCAGAATATCTGGCTAACAATACAGCGTCCATACCTTTACCATTGATTTAGTGTAAAGAGAGGTCAAGAACATGATTACTACCCGAACAGCCAAACAATGCGGACAAGCAGACTTCGGCTGGCTGCAGGCCCGCTACACCTTCTCCTTTGGCCACTACTTCGACCCGAAATTACTGGGCTTCGCATCCTTGCGCGTCCTCAACCAGGAAGTGCTGGCGCCCGGCGCTTCCTTCCAGGCCAGAACGTACCCAAAAGTCGATATCCTGAACCTGATTCTGGAAGGCGAAGCGGAGTATCGCGACAGCGACGGCAACCACGTGCAGGCCAAAGCCGGTGAAGCGCTGCTGATCGCCACCCAGCCTGGCGTGAGCTATAGCGAGCATAATCTGAGTAAAGAGCAGTCGTTAACGCGAATGCAACTTTGGCTTGATGCCTGCCCGCAGCGGGAAAACCCGCTGCAGCAGAAAATCAATGTCGCAGACGCGACGCTGCAGCTGCTGGCCTCTCCGGAGGGCGGGGATAACAGCCTCCAGCTTCGCCAACAGGCCTGGGTCTACCATATCGCGCTGGAGAAAGGTGAGCAGATCAACGTGCAATTACATGGTCCACGCGCCTACCTGCAGTCGATTCACGGCTCCGTCCATGCCGTCGCACAGGAACAGCAAAAGCAGGCTCTCACCTGCGGTGACGGCGCATTTATTCGTGACGAAGCTAACATTACCCTCGTCGCCGATACGCCGCTGCGCGCTTTGCTGATAGATTTACCGGTGTAACAACGGAAGTGATGGAGTCTGTCAGTGAGTAAGAAGAAAAACAGAAAAAAGGCGTCACCAACGCCGTTAGCCCCGGTGCAACCGCAAGTCGCCGGGGCCGCCAGCTTTGGTTATGATGAGATGCTTAGCGAACTGGAAGCCATTGTTGCCGAAGCGGAGATCCGCCTGCGGGATGAAGAAAGTCTCGCCTGAAACGGCAAAATGGCTGGGTTGATTTTCATTAATGGCCTGAAGAAGATATCGGCCCCGCGAGGGGCCGATGGCATTATTCACTCAGCGCGTCGGCAAGATCTTTTTTCACCTGCGTGCGCTGCTCCGGCGTCAGTACCTTATTCACCTCAAAATAGTACTTCACGCGGTAATAACGCACCTGCTGATCAATCTTGCTGAAGGCCGCCAGCTGATCGTTGACCGCTTTTTCATCCCATTTACCGGAATCAATCACGTTTATCTGAGCCCCGTCTTTAATTTCCTGTTGGGAAATCTGCTGGACATTACTCTCCAACTGCTGATGCAGGCTTTTAATTTTCGCGACCTGATCGTTGGTAAGTTTTAAGTGCTGAACAATAGGATCCTGCGCCGGTGCTGGCGCCGCCTTAACGTCTGCGGCCTGAGCCGTGATAGAGAAACCGGTGGTCAACAGCGTGGCAAAGGCAATACGGGTTATCAATTTCATTTTTTTTCCTGAAGTAAAGGTGGCAGAAATAGCGGATTATTATTTTACAGGGCGCAGTGAATAAATGTAAAAAATGATAGCCAAACATTATATATCCACAGCACTAATACACTTCACTAAAACATATAAAATATGAATACCGTGTTAACTTATATAGTTGACGCCCTAACATCACCAGGTTTTATTTTAATTTCAACAGCAAGCAAAATATTTGACAGTGGTGACTTTTCCTTTAATTTAATTAGCGCATATTACGTTATCCAGCGCATCAAGGATATCATTTAAAAATAGATAAGGAGATTGAGATGTTATTACGTTTTCGCGTATTACCGCTGGTTTTTGTCATCTCGCTGTTAAGCGGCTGCGGCCTGGCTTCTAAAGCCTTTTATTCCGCGGGAGACAAATTATTTCAACCCGGAGATGACGCCGTCGCTTCGATGCAGACGTATTCAGTGGCTCAGTTCCTGCAGCCGTTTACTCTCAACCCGGCGAAGGCCAGCAGCGATTATCTGGGTAAATGGGTCAAGGTACGCGGGGTGATTGTCGACATTCGTCGGAAGAGCGGTATCGCCGGCAGCTACTATTTTATCGTGACCATGCGAGATGAACAGAATAAAACGGATAAACGTCTTACCTTTAATTTTGGCTCGCATAACAGCGCAGACGTAGAGGCTTTAAGCAACGGCAGCGTCGCTACGATCGTCGGCCAGGTTCATCAGGTGCAAGATTCCACGATCCCTACGCTACAGAATCCTAAGGTGGTTAAATAACGGTAGCTGACCGATAAGCCGCGTTCTTTTGGTATAGCGTCGTGGACAGTCATTCATCCTTTCTCCGCTATTCGAATAGCAAAAAA
>NZ_GL882724.1:126226-136751 GCF_000195655.1 Klebsiella sp. MS 92-3 | reverse complement strand
TAAAAGGTGAAACTGACCGATAAGCCGGGTTCTGTCGTGGACAGTCATTCATCTAGGCCAGCAATCGCTCACTGGCTCAAGCAGCCTACCCGGGTTCAGTACGGGCCGTACCTTATGAACCCCTATTTGGCCTTGCTCCGGGTGGAGTTTACCGTGCCGCGGACTGTTACCAGCCGCGCGGTGCGCTCTTACCGCACCCTTTCACCCTTACCTGATCCCGCTTGCGCGGGCCATCGGCGGTTTGCTCTCTGTTGCACTGGTCGTGGGCTGTGACACCCCCCAGGCGTTACCTGGCACCTTGCCCTATGGAGCCCGGACTTTCCTCCCCTCCGCCCGTCTCCCCCCGAAGGAGGACGACGACGAAGCGGCGACTGTCTGGTCAGCTTCGGCGCGCAGTATAGAGGGTTTACCGCCCGTTGTCATCCCTCAGTGGTCATCCCAACCTGCAGGGTGGCAGCAATATTACGCGACGCGCGGTAAATATTATCAAACGCCCCGCGAAATGCCTCTTCCAGCGTCGAAACGGAAGTTAACACGCTGAATACGGCATCGATACCGTGCTGGTGAACCACGCCGACATCGTGAGTCAGGCTGCCAGCAATACCGATCACCGGCTTACGGTATTTCTTCGCCACCCGGGCCACCCCCACCGGCACCTTACCGTGAACAGACTGGCTATCGAGCCGCCCTTCCCCGGTGACCACCAGTGAGCAGTCATGGATTTGTTCTTCCAGCTTCAGCGCCTCGGTAACGATCTCAATCCCGCTGCGCAGCTCCGCATTGAGAAAGGCCATCAGCGCCGCACCCATGCCGCCGGCCGCTCCCGCGCCGGGGATCGACTTCACGTCCACCTGCAGCGACGTCTTAATGACGTCGGCATAATGCGCCAGATTACGATCCAGCTCGACGATCATCGCCTCGGTCGCCCCTTTCTGTGGGCCAAAGATCCGCGACGCCCCACGCTCGCCTACCAGCGGATTGGTAACATCGCAGGCCACGTGGATCATCCTGTCACGTAAGCGCGGATCGATGGCGGAAAGATCGATCCGGCTCAGACGGCTCAAACTGCCCCCGCCATGGCCGATCTCTTGTCCCTCGGCGTCACAGAGGCGGGCGCCTAGCGCCTGCATCATACCCGCCCCACCGTCGTTGGTCGCACTACCGCCGATGCCGATAATGATCCGTTCCGCACCATGCTCCAGCGCCTGTAATATTAGCTCCCCGGTACCCCGTGAAGTGGTGATGAGCGGGTTACGTTTGTCGGGCGGAACGAGCCCCAGACCGCTGGCTGCCGCCATCTCAATAAACGCGGTGACGCCGTCGCCGGACATGCCCCAGCAGGCCTTCACTCTCTCACCCAGCGGACCCGTTACCCATGCGAAATGTTCCTTTCCCTGGGTGGCGGCAATCATGACTTCCACCGTCCCCTCGCCGCCGTCGGCGACGGGCAGGGAAACATACTGTGCATCAGGGAAAATTTCCCGAAATCCTTTTTCTATCGCCTGAGCTACCTCGCTGGCAGAAAGGCTTTCTTTGTAAGAGTCTGGGGCAATGACGATTTTCATAATTTTGTAGCCTGACAGTGCCGCGCAAGGCAAGCATAACAGGGCGCGCAGGGCGCCCTTCTTGTTAGCGAGTGACTTCCACTTTCGCCAGTTTTTCGTAATAGCACGCCAGCGCGCTATGGTCTGCAGTGCCGAGACCGTCCGCGCGCAGCGCCTGCATCATCTCCATCACCGCCGCCGTCAGCGGCAGTTGGGCGCCCACGCCGTGTGAGGTATCCAACGCATTGGCCAGATCTTTAATATGCAGGTCGATACGGAAACCCGGTTTGAAGTTACGGTCCATCACCATCGGGGCTTTCGCATCCAGCACGGTACTGCCCGCCAGACCGCCGCGAATAGCCTGATAAACCAGATCCGGATTGACGCCGGCTTTAGTCGCCAGGGTCAGCGCTTCAGACATCGCCGCGATGTTCAGCGCGACAATCACCTGGTTAGCCAGTTTGGTGACGTTGCCCGCGCCAATATCGCCGGTATGCACTACGGAGCCGGCCATCGCTTTCATCAGATCGTAGTATTTATCGAAGATCGCTTTATCGCCGCCGACCATGACTGACAGCGTGCCGTCGATGGCTTTCGGTTCGCCGCCGCTCACCGGCGCATCCAGCATATCAATACCTTTGGCTTTCAGCGCTTCGCTGATTTCCCGACTCGCCAGCGGCGCAATGGAGCTCATATCGATCACTACGGTGCCCGGTTTCGCCCCTTCAATAATGCCGTTTTCACCCAGCGCCACCTCTTTAACATGCGGAGAGTTCGGCAGCATGGTGATGATCACCTCGCACTGTTCGGCAATCGCTTTCGGCGTCGTCGCGGTCTCAGCGCCAGCGGCGATCACGTCGGCAATCGCTTCCGGGTTACGGTCAGACACCACCAGCGAGTAACCCGCTTTCAGCAAATTTTTGCTCATCGGTTTGCCCATAATGCCAAGACCGATAAAACCTACTTTGATTGTCATAATGTTCTCTCTCTTCATCCTGGTGATTATTTTTTAAACGCGTCGGCAAGTTTCTGGGTTGCAGAACGGAAGACGCCCAGATCGCTGCCAACGGCGACGAAGGTCGCGCCCCATTCCAGATAGCGGCGCGCATCGGCTTCCACTGGCGCCAGAATGCCGCTTGGCTTACCGTGCTTCTTCGCGCTGGCGAAGATATGTTGGATAGCGCGCTGCACCTCAGGATGGGCGGCATTGCCCAAATGGCCTAAGGCGGCGGCCAGGTCGCTCGGGCCGACAAACACACCGTCCACGCCCTCGGTCGCGGCAATCGCCTCGACGTTGTCCACTCCGGTCTGGCTCTCAATCTGCACCAGAATGGAAATGTTCTTGTTGGACTGGGCGAAGTAGTCCGGCACGGTGCCAAACATATTGCCGCGGTGGGAAACGGAGACCCCGCGGATCCCTTCCGGCGGATAACGGGTCGAAGCCACCGCCTGCGCCGCCTGTTCAGCCGTCTCGACAAACGGCACCAGGAAGTTATAGAAGCCGATGTCCAGCATGCGCTTGATGATGATGGGTTCATTGGTCGGCACACGGACTACCTGCGCGCTGGAGCTACCTTTCAGGGCCATCAGCTGCGGAATGAGCGTGGTGACGTCGTTTGGCGCGTGTTCCGCGTCCAGCACCAGCCAGTCGAACCCCGCCAGACCTAGCACCTCGGTGCTAATCGGGTTAGCCAAAGCGCACCAGCAGCCAATCTGCACCTGATGCGCCGCCAGCGCGGCCTTAAATTTGTTCGGAAAAATTGCGTTATCCATGATTTTTACCTTGCGTTAATCGTTGCTTACTTCTGCAATTCCATACGTTTGATATCGCCAACCACAAACAGGTAGCAGACCATCATCATCAGCGCGGAGCCGCCAACAAAAATCAGTGCGCCATTAAATGAGTGCAGTTCGCTCACGATGTAGCCAATAACCAGCGGCGTGGCGATCGAGGCCACATTGCCAAAGACGTTGAATACCCCGCCGCACAGGCCAACAATCTCCTTCGGCGCGACATCCGAGATGACCGGCCAGCCCAGCGCGCCAAAGCCTTTGCCAAAGAACGCCAGCGCCATCAGCGTAATGACCAGCGGCGTGCTGGCCGTGTAGTTACACAGGATGATGGACGACGCCAGCAGCATTCCCAGCACAATGGGCAGCTTACGCGCAAAAGTCAGCGTGCAGCCGCGGCCAATCAGATAATCCGAAAACAGCCCGCCCAGTACGCCGCCAGCAAAGCCAAACAGCGCCGGAATCGAAGCCACAAACCCCACTTTCAGAACCGACATTCCCTTGTCCTGCACGAGGTAGATCGGAAACCACGTCAGGAAGAACCATGTAATGGTATTCAGGAAATACTGACCGAAAAATACGCCTAACATCATTCGGTTAGTCAGCAACTGGCGGATATAGTCCATCTTCGGCCCGGCCGCCGGGGTGGCCTCTTTTTTATGGTCCATATCGACCACTGCGCCGCCTTCTGAGATATATTTCAGCTCCGCGGCGGACATTCGCGGATGATCGGTGGGGTTATGCACAAACTTCACCCAGATGATGGTGAGCACAAACCCTATTATCCCCATCACGGTAAAGACATGTTCCCAGCCCAGCGCGAAGGTCAGCCAGCCGAGCAGCGGCGAGAACAGAGCCAGCGAGAAGTACTGAGCGGCATTAAAGATAGCTGAAGCCGTACCCCGCTCTTTGGCCGGAAACCAGGCCGCCACAATGCGGGCGTTGGCGGGAAACGAGGGCGCTTCGGAAAAGCCCAGCATAAAACGCATAAAGAACATGGAGACCCCGGCCCAGGCGAGCGGGAACACATCAATAAAGCCTTGCAGGAAGGTAAACAGTGACCAGAAAAACAGACTGTATGAATAAACCTTTTTCGAGCCAAATTTATCCAGCAGCCAGCCGCCAGGGATCTGCATCAGCAAATAAGCCCAGCCGAAGGCGGAAAAAATGTATCCCATCGACACCGCGCTGAGCCCCAGCTCTTTCGCGACTTCAGTACCGGCGATAGACAAGGTCGCGCGGTCGCCATAGTTCACTGCCGTCACCACAAATATCATCAACAGAATTAAATAGCGGGTCGGTATTCCTTTTTTTTCATCTAATGTAGAATCCAAAATCATTTAGACATTCCTCGGGCACAGAACACCTTTTATAATTGTTTTAAGTGGTTTCTGATTTATTTAAAAGACGATATTGAAATTGTCTATTCGCATATCGATCACCTCAAAAACATGACTCAGTATAATCAGCACGCCCCCGCCAGACACTATGCATACCCACAATATAAAGTTATTATTTAAATCCATAATTGTGCTTATGCCATAAGTCATGGGCGCTAATCCACACTTCTTACGATTGCCTGCCCTGCAGAGGTTAGCGTCATAAAAAGGAGTGATGCCGATCACATTTTAAAATCAACTCAGCTGACATCCTTTATTCCATCATACTGATACGTAGCAAATGAATTAGCGTTTTATTTTATTATTAGCACCTGTTTGGAGATGACTGGACAATGGCTGACATTGCAATTCGACAACAATCGCCGACCGCGTTTTATATTAAAGTTGACCCGACAGATAATGTGGCGATTATTGTCAACGATCGCGGCTTAACCGCCGGAACGCGTTTCCCGGACGGCCTGACGCTCGTCGAGCATATCCCGCAGGGTCACAAAGTTGCCCTGGTGGATATCCCCGCCCATGGTGAAATCATCCGCTACGGCGAAGTCATTGGCTATGCCGTACGCGATATCCCGCAGGGAAGCTGGATTGACGAGTCGCTGGTGGAGCTGCCCACCGCCCCGCCGCTGAATACCCTGCCGCTGGCCACTAAAGTGCCTGAACCGCTACCGCCGCTGGAAGGTTACACCTTCGAAGGCTACCGCAATGCTGACGGCAGCGTGGGTACCAAGAATCTGCTGGGTATTACCACCAGCGTGCACTGCGTCGCTGGCGTGGTCGATTACGTGGTTAAAATCATTGAACGCGACCTGCTGCCAAACTATCCCAACGTCGATGGCGTGGTGGGCCTGAATCATCTCTACGGCTGCGGCGTGGCGATTAATGCGCCGGCGGCGGTAGTGCCGATTCGCACCATTCATAATATCGCCCTCAACCCAAACTTCGGCGGCGAGGTGATGGTCATTGGCCTCGGCTGTGAGAAGCTGCAGCCGGAACGCCTGCTGCAGGGCACGGAAGACGTCAAAAGTATCCCGGTGGACAGCGCCAGCATCGTCAGCCTGCAGGATGAAAAGCATGTTGGTTTTAAATCGATGGTCGATGACATTCTGCAGGTCGCCGAGCGCCACCTGGCGAAACTGAACCAGCGCCAGCGGGAAACCTGCCCGGCCTCTGAGCTGGTGGTCGGGATGCAGTGCGGCGGCAGCGACGCCTTTTCAGGCGTGACCGCCAACCCGGCGGTAGGTTACGCGTCCGACCTGCTGGTGCGCTGCGGCGCGACGGTGATGTTCTCAGAAGTGACCGAAGTACGCGACGCCATTCATCTGTTGACGCCGCGGGCGATTAACGAAGAGGTCGGTAAACGTCTGCTGGAAGAGATGGCCTGGTACGATAACTATCTTGATATGGGCAAAACCGACCGCAGCGCCAACCCCTCCCCCGGCAACAAGAAAGGCGGTCTGGCCAACGTGGTGGAAAAAGCGCTGGGGTCGATTGCCAAATCAGGGAAAAGCGCCATCGTTGAGGTGCTCTCTCCGGGGCAGCGTCCGACCAAACGCGGCCTCATTTACGCCGCAACCCCCGCCAGCGATTTTGTCTGCGGCACCCAGCAGGTAGCCTCTGGCATCACGGTGCAGGTATTCACCACCGGTCGCGGTACGCCGTACGGACTGATGGCGGTACCGGTGATAAAAATGGCGACCCGTACCGAGCTGGCCAACCGCTGGTATGACTTAATGGACATTAACGCCGGGACCATCGCCACTGGCGAAGAGACGATTGAGGATGTCGGGCGGAAGCTGTTCGAATTTATTCTCGACGTCGCCAGCGGACGCAAAAAAACCTTCTCCGATCAATGGGGCCTGCACAACCAGCTGGCGGTATTTAACCCGGCGCCGGTAACCTGATCGAGAGCGTAAGGATTTAACCACTTTTAGCCCGGATCTATCCGGGCTTGTTGGTTAGGGATGCTGGGCGGCAAGAAAAGCGCTGATCTCCGCCTGCGTCGAGGTGCCTTCCATGGGGCCGCGTTGGCTAATCGCCAGCGAGCCGCTGGCGTTTGCCCATCTCAGCGCCTCCCGGGGCGTGGCGCCATTGAGGAACAGACTAACAAAAGTGGCGCCAAAGCAATCCCCGGCACCAGTCGGATCCACCACCGGCACGCTGAAGCCGGCGACATGGTGCGTCTCGTTGGCGCTAAAGTAGCTTGCGCCACGCGGCCCGCGTTTAATCACCACATGCTTCACGCCGCGTTTCAGTAGCTTATCAACCAGGACCTGCTCATTGCGTTCCGGATTGAGACCAAAGTAATCCAGCTCGCCATCGCTCGGCAGGAAGATATCGGTGTAGTCGAGAATATATTCAAAGGCCTGCGACATCTCCGGGATGTTCAGCATCTCTTTGCGAATATTTGGGTCGAACGATACTGTGCCGCTGCGGCCTTTAATGTTTTCAATCGCTTTACGCATCGCATCGATAATACGGAACGAGAATAGCGATGACCCCATAATATGAAAATGCTGACACTGATTTAGCAACGCTTCGTCAATGTGGTCGGCAGTCAGCAGACCGCAGGCGCTGTTAGGCATATTAAAAATAAAATCGCGCTGCGCCTGGCTACGATAGCTGACGAAGGCGCTACCGGTAGTCGCTTTCTGCAGCATAGCGATGCCGTTGACGTTGACGCCGTCTTTCTCCAACCGCGCAATATTCATCTCGCCAAATGCGTCGTTGCCCACACAGCTAAACAACACGGAGCCGAAACCCAGCTTTGCCACCTGATCGGCAAATATTGCCGGCGCCCCGCTGGGATAGGGCCCCCAAAATTCACCGGGACGGGAAAACCCCTGATTCTCTTCCTTGGCGAGAAACTCCACCAGCAGCTCGCCGATGGTGCAAATGGTTACGTTCATCACCGCTCCTGGTTTGTCTTATGCAAAGCCGTGTTGAGCCATGTCAGGCATTCATTGTTGGTATAGCTGTTGGTCAAACCCGCGGCGAGGAAGCAGGCATGGTACTCTGCCGCGACGACCTGAGGGGTCACGACGCTGCTGATCTGCTGTAATTCACCCACAGCATAACGTTTCTCGCCATAGACCGGCCGGGAAGCGACAATCGCAATGACTCGTTTACTCTGGGCCACCGCTTCGCTTAACAAATGTGCCGTAACCTCGTTACGCACGCTTAGCGTGCCGTCTTCAGCAATGTGGTCCACCGCTATCAGCGCACGTGAAGGGCGGTAATGACCCAACGCCTTCAGCGCCAGTTCGCCCTCTACAATCCGCCCCTGACCGGACAACACCCCGCCAAGCAGAACGGTTTCCCCATTTAAAAACTCCTGCGCCAGCGCGACGTGGCCCAGATCATTTAATAGCAGGCAAAGCTCTTCTCTGTTGGCCAGAAAGGGGATCACTTTACGCAAAATGGAACCCTGGCCTAGAAACAGCGTTTCGCCATTTTCTGTCTGCGCCGCCACCTGGCGAGCCATTTCCGTCTCCAGCGCTTTATCTCTGACGGCAGGCGCTTCTCGGGTCATCGCAACCGGCGCGCCAGCCTGGGCGGTATAAATCGCCCCGCCAAAAGAGCGTTTCAAGTAGCCCTGCTGCTCGAGGTAGTTGAGATCGTTACGGATTGTCACCCCGGAAACAGCCAGCATTTCTGCCAGATCGTCGACTTTGATCTCGCCGTTCTTACGAACGATCTCTGCGATGTCCAAGCGCCTTTTCAGCAAGCTGGTTGACGGTTTTGCCACGGTTTATGCCTTATTATTTTCTCCTGGAATAACTTTCATTTTTAAATTTCCCTCTTGCAATGTCAAACCGCGGCTGTAGCCCTATCCCGCCATCAATCAGCAAATCGATATTAATCATGTAGTTACAAATTGGCACCTTACCAACTTAAACTTTAAAAAAGAAACCCTATAAATACTATTAACTTTCATTTTAAAAATCAATTCATCATTGTGTGCGGTGGATCACACCTAAAAGGCGAGACGATCGTTACATTACTTTCAAACTGAAGGTTATTAACCAAAAATAACTTACAAGATGAAAACAGAGGACTAAAATGTACATCATTTCCAGTAAAAACATGCTATTAAAAGCTCAGCGACAGAGTTATGCCGTGCCGGCTTTCAATATCCATAACCTCGAAACCATGCAGGTCGTTGTTGAAACGGCGGCTGAGTTGCGCTCCCCCTTGATCCTTGCCGGCACCCCCGGTACCTACAGCTATGCCGGCACCGGCAACGTGGTGGCGATCGCCCGCGATCTGGCAAAAAAGTGGGATCTCCCGCTCGCCCTGCACCTCGATCATCACGAGGATCTGGCTGATATCACGCGCAAAGTGCAGGCAGGGATCCGCTCGGTCATGATCGATGGCTCTCACTCACCGTTCGAGGAGAATGTGGCACTGGTAAAAAGCGTGGTGGAGTTGAGCCACCGCTATGATGCCAGCGTTGAAGCCGAGCTGGGCCGTCTGGGCGGAGTTGAAGACGATCTGGTGGTCGATGCTAAAGATGCGCTCTATACCAACCCCGAACAGGCCCGCGAATTTGTCGCTCGTACCGGTATTGATTCGCTGGCCGTCGCCATCGGTACCGCGCACGGCCTTTACACCGCCGAACCGAAGCTTGATTTTGAGCGCCTGGCGGCTATTCGCGACTGCGTTGACGTTCCGCTGGTTCTGCATGGCGCTTCCGGCCTGCCGGATAGTGATATTCGTCGCGCCATTTCTCTGGGCGTATGCAAAGTCAACGTCGCCACCGAACTAAAAATCGCTTTCTCGGATGCGCTGAAAGCCTACTTCCTGGAAAATCCGGGCGCCAACGATCCTCGTCACTATATGAAACCGGCGAAAGCGGCAATGAAAGAGGTCGTTCGCAAAGTCATTCACGTTTGTGGCTGCGAAGGACAACTGTAATCAGCGGATCGAAGGAGCCTTGCTGTGATCCACACCCTGACACTGAATACCGCGATCGATATGAATATCTTTTGCGATCCGCTCCAGCCGGCGGCAGTCAACCGCACCCGGCAAACGGAATATTGCCCGAATGGTAAAGGGGTTAACGTCTCGCTGGTATTACATCATTACCAGCAGCCAACCCATGTCATGGGCATATTCGGCGGTTTTACCGGCCGCTATATCGTTGAGGAACTACGCAAACAGCATATTAATGTCACACCGGCATGGGTCGCTGAACCGACCCGTATAAATATATTTATTAACGACGGCAGTGATGAATACAAACTGGTAAATCCCGGCGCGCGGATTGATGATGAAGGAAAAGAACAAATTCTTCACCATTTACAGTGCGTCGCGCCCGGTGATTATTTAGTTATCAGCGGCAGTCTGCCACCGGGAATAGAGAGCCGGTTCTATAGCGAGATTCTGGTGCTGTGCCAGCAGAAAGGGTGTGAAGTCATCTTAGATATCAGCCACCCGGTGCTGCGCCAGCTGTTAGAGTGGCGTCCACTATTGATTAAACCCAATGACGACGAGCTGAAAGAGATCTTTGGTCTGGATGTCAGCAGCCCCCGGCGGGTACGCGAAGCAATGCAAACGCTCCACCAGCTCGGGGCTCGCAATGTTCTGCTGACCCTTGGCGCGCAAGGGCTCTATTTTTCGAACGGCGCGCAACTGTGGTTCTGCTCGGCACCGAAAATCGAACTGGTCAGCTCGGCCTGCGCCGGCGATGCCGCGCTGGGTGCATTCCTCAGCCATTGGCTTAACACAGACGATATTCCCCAGGCCCTGGCGCTGGCCAGCGCCACCGGCGCCGGTGGGGGCGCCCCC
>NZ_GL882724.1:112457-126127 GCF_000195655.1 Klebsiella sp. MS 92-3 | reverse complement strand
GCCCCCCCCCCCCCGGCGCTGATGTGGCCGCCTCCGCCGGACTGGGTAAATTAAACCGTACGCAAGAATTATTACAACAACTTCAGATCGTCCAATTATAAAGGTCCGATTATGAAAAAAATTATTGCCGTGACCGGCTGCCCTACAGGTATTGCTCATACATTTATGGCTGAAGAGGCCTTAAAAACCGCAGCGAAAAAATTAAATGTTGAAATAAAAGTCGAAACCAATGGCGCTTCCGGCGTAGAAAACGCCATTACGCCGGAAGACCTGAAGGATATTTATGGCGTGATTATCGCTGCCGATAAAGATGTTAATGCCGAACGTTTTAATGGTTTACCGGTTATTGAGGTGCCGGTTAAAGAAGCCATTCACCATCCGGCGGAATTAATTAATAAAGTCGTTAACGGTCAGGCGCCGCGTCGTCAGGGATTCTCCGCGGCAACGGATCCAGACGAGAAATATGAGCGAGAATCGTTCGGCCGACAGATTTACAAACATCTGATGAGCGGCGTTTCCAACATGCTACCGTTCGTTGTCGCCGGCGGGATCTTAATCGCTGTTTCTTTCTTATGGGGTATCTACTCCGCCGACCCGAATTCACCGCAGTATAACGTGATTGCCGCCACGCTGATGAAAGTCGGTCAGCAGGCGTTCTCGATCATGGTGCCGGTGTTTACCGCCTACATTGCCTGGTCGATATCTGGCCGCCCTGGCATGGTTGCCGGTTTTGTCGGCGGTCTGCTGGCGAACGCCACCGGCGCCGGATTCCTCGGTGGGATCATCGCCGGTTTTGCCGCCGGGTATTTTATGCTGCTGATCCGTCATCTGCTCGACGGTCTGCCGCGCCAGTACGAAGGGCTGAAGTCGATCTTTATTATGCCGCTGATAGGCGTCCTGGTGATCGGCGTGATGATGGTCCTGCTCGGCCAGCCGGTGGCAGCGATCAACAATGGCATGATGAACTGGCTCAGCTCTTTACAGGAAGCCAACCCGATCCTGCTGGGGATCGTGGTAGGCGCAATGTGCTCCTTCGACTTCGGCGGGCCGGTCAACAAAGCGGCCTATGTCACCGGTACGTTGCTGCTGGGTCAAGGTAACTACTTTTTTATGGCCGGTGTATCTGCCGCCTGCATCACGCCGCCGCTGGTCATCGCTCTGGCGACCACGTTCTTTCCGAAAGGCTTTAGCGAGGAGGAACGCGCCGCCGGGATGGTCAACTATATCCTCGGCTGTACGCACATTACCGAAGGTGCGATTCCCTTTGCCGCCAAGGATCCGCTGCGGGTGATCCCGATGATGATGATCGCCTCCTCAATTTCTGCGGTACTCAGCTACAGCCTGCATATTCAGGTTCCGGCACCGCACGGCGGCTTCTTAATCCTGCCGCTGGTCAGTAAACCGTTGATGTGGGTGCTGTGCATTCTCGCCGGTTCCGCCTGCGGGGCACTTATGCTGGGATGCTGGCGGCTGTGGCAAAAACGCACTGACAAAGCGACAGCTCTTGCTGGCGCCATGAAATAAGGAGCAAGCTATGCAACTGACTTCTGCCGATATTTGTTTCGATCGTCAGGTCAAAACAAAAGACGAGGCGCTACAGCGTGTCGTTGCAGCCCTGACCCATGCCGGACATACGCGGGCAGACTATCTACAAGGCATGCGCGAGCGCGAGGGGCAAATCAGCACCTATCTGGGCAACGGCATTGCCATTCCCCACGGTACGCCGCACAGTCGCGACGCAGTGCTTAAAACGGGCGTTAAGGTGCTGGCTTGTC
The DNA here is from genome assembly GCF_000195655.1 of Klebsiella sp. MS 92-3. NCBI lineage: Bacteria > Pseudomonadati > Pseudomonadota > Gammaproteobacteria > Enterobacterales > Enterobacteriaceae > Klebsiella > Klebsiella sp. MS 92-3. The sequence goes on along the minus strand of NZ_GL882724.1, from coordinate 124,352 downwards.
CGCAGGGGGTTGACTGGGGTGAGGAGCAAACCGCCTATCTGATTGTCGGTATCGCGGCTCAGGACAATGAGCATCTCGATATTTTGCGCCAGCTCACCCATGCTCTGGGCGATGATCGAGTACCTGAGGCGCTGACGCGCGCTGATACCCCCCAGGCGGTGCTGGAAATTCTCGCCGGCGACATTCCTCTGCCAGCAGGCGAAGAACCACAACCCGCGCCGCAATTTGACGAAGAGGCCACCTTTACCCTGCGTAATCCGCACGGGCTACATGCCCGTCCCAGCGCGGTGCTGGTGAAAGCCGTCAAGCAGTGGCGATCGCAAATCCGGGTCGAAAACCTTGATACGCGCTCCGCCATTGTTGATGCCAAGAATCTGATGCGCGTCGTATCGCTGGGCGCCAAACAGGGTCATCGTCTGCACTTTATGGCCAGCGGCAACGATGCGCAGCAGGCGTTAAAAGCCATTGGTGACGCTTTTAACGCCGGTCTCGGCGAAATTGCCGCCCAGCCGCAGCAGGTCTCGCAGGAAGCCGTCAAAACGAAACGCAGCTGGCTATCCCGACTATTTAGTTAATTTTCAATCAATTAAAAACGCCCTGTCTTCGTGATCAGGGCGTTTTTGTCTCGAAAGACGATACCTTTCACTGCGTTACACCACTATTTATCGATACAGATCACAAATCAAAACAAAGCCATTTGCGACCAAAACAAAACATAACGAATATATTCGAAAGAAAACGGAGGTTGTAAATGAAAGACATTATCACTCGCCATAAGTCAGGCGAACATATCGGCATCTGTTCAGTATGTTCGGCGCATCCGCTGGTTATCGAAGCGGCGTTACGTTTCGACCTGTCGACCAACAATAAGGTGCTGATCGAAGCGACGTCCAACCAGGTGAATCAGTTTGGTGGCTACACCGGCATGCAGCCGGCCGATTTCCGCGACTTCGTCTACAACATCGCGCGTACCGTCGGTTTTCCGGCGGAGCGCATTATTCTTGGCGGCGACCATCTTGGACCGAACTGCTGGCAAGACGAACCGGCCGCCGTGGCGATGGAAAAATCAATCGACCTGATCAAAGCCTACGTCGCCGCCGGCTTTAGTAAAATCCATCTCGATGCATCAATGTCCTGTGCTGACGATCCGGTGCCGCTGGATCCTGGTGTGGTTGCTGAGCGCGCCGCTCGCCTGTGTCAGGCTGCCGAAGAGACCGCCAGCGATGAGCAAAAGCGCCACCTGACCTACGTCATCGGGACCGAAGTTCCGGTTCCCGGCGGCGAGGCCAGCACCATCGGCAGCGTACATGTCACCCGGGCGCAGGATGCCGCCGCGACGCTCGAAACCCATGAAGCCGCCTTCCGTAAGCTGGGGCTCGACGCCGCGCTGGAGCGAGTTATCGCCATCGTCGTGCAGCCCGGCGTGGAGTTCGACCATACGCAAATCATTCATTACCAGCCGCAGGAAGCGAAAGCGCTCTCCGCCTGGATCGAAAGCACCCCGATGGTCTACGAAGCGCACTCTACCGACTACCAAACCCGCCAGGCTTATCGTGCGCTGGTCCGCGACCACTTCGCCATTCTGAAAGTCGGCCCGGCGCTCACCTTTGCCCTGCGTGAAGCCATCTTTGCCCTCGCCCAAATGGAAAATGAGCTGATCGCCCCGGAGTCTCGCAGTCGCGTGATGGAGGTGATCGACGAAGTGATGCTTAACGAACCCGGCTACTGGAAAAAATACTATCGCCCCACCTGGAGCCAGGCGATGGTCGATATCCACTTCAGCCTTTCCGATCGTATCCGTTATTACTGGCCGCATCCGCGTATTCGCCAAAGCGTTGAGAAACTTATCGCTAATCTGACCGACGCTAAGCTACCGCTGGGGCTTATCAGCCAGTATATGCCGGTGCAGTTTGAACGACTGTCGCTGAATGAACTGAACGCCGAGCCGCACGCGCTGATCCTCGACAAAATCCAGGATGTCCTGCGTGCCTATCGCTACGGCTGTTCTTCTGAAACCGCGTGAAGTTAAGAGGATATATGAGTCAACTGTTTGTTCGTACCGGCATTCATTTCAGTTCCAGTCAGCAGGCACTGGAACACATTGGCGCAGAGATGCTGGCGCGAGGCGTCGTACATGACAGCTATCCCGCCGCCCTGCTCGAACGCGAAGCGACTTTTCCCACCGGCATCGCCCTGGAGAAGCATGCTGTCGCTATCCCGCACTGCGAAGCGATCCACGCGAAATCACCGGCCATTTACCTGATACGTCCGGACATGCCGGTCTCTTTTCAGCGCGCTGACGACGACGGCGAAATCGACGTTTCGCTCATCATCGCGCTGATTGTTGAAAACCCGGCGGCACAGCTGAAGCTGCTGCGCCGGTTATTTAGTGAGCTACAAAATCCGCACACGCTGGAGGCACTGCTCGCCGCTTCCGACGATCGGCTGCCGGTGCGGTTCCAGCAATTAATCCTTGAGCCCGAGCTTAGCGCCGTGGCTTCATAAGATACTGATAATAAAAGGGGTACCCTATGAAACGTAAAGTTATCGTCGCCTGCGGCGGTGCCGTCGCCACCTCCACGATGGCGGCAGAAGAGATTAAAGAGCTGTGTGCAGACCACAATATTGAACTGGATTTGGTGCAGTGCCGGGTCAATGAAATCGAAACCTACATGGACGGGGCGGACCTGATCTGCACCACCGCGCGCGTGGAACGGACCTTCGGCGACATTCCGGTGGTGCACGGCATGCCATTCGTCTCGGGCGTCGGCATTGAAGCCTTACAACAGAAAATCCTCGGCATCCTCGCGGAGTAAACGCCATGTTTAGCGAAATCATGCGTTATATCCTCGATCTCGGTCCGACGGTGATGCTGCCGATCGTGATCATTATCTTCTCCAAATTACTGGGGATGAAGCTCGGGGATTGTTTTAAATCCGGTCTACATATCGGGATCGGGTTTGTCGGCATCGGGCTGGTCATTGGCCTGATGCTCGACTCCATCGGCCCGGCGGCAAAGGCGATGGCGGAGCATTTCCAGATTAATCTTCACGTGATCGACATCGGTTGGCCGGGTTCATCACCGATGACCTGGGCGTCGCAAATCGCCCTGGTGGCGATCCCGGTGGCCATCGCGGTCAATATCGTGATGCTGGTTACCCGTATGACCCGCGTGGTGAATGTTGATATCTGGAACATCTGGCATATGACCTTTACCGGCGCAATGCTGCATATCGCGACCGGGTCGTACTGGATAGGTATTCTCGGCGTGGTGGTGCATGCTGCTTTTGTGTATAAGTTGGGCGATTGGTTTGCCAAAGATACCCGCGATTTCTTCGGCCTCGAGGGTATTGCGATCCCGCACGGCAGTTCGGCGTATTTAGGGCCGGTTGCCGTCCTCGTGGATACCATCATCGACAAGATCCCTGGTCTTAACCGTATTCACTTTAGCGCCGATGACATTCAGAAACGCTTCGGCCCCTTCGGTGAACCGGTTACCGTTGGCTTCGTCATGGGGCTGGTGATTGGCGCGCTGGCGGGTTACGACCTGAAGGGCATTCTTCAGCTGGCGGTGAAAACCGCAGCGGTGATGCTGCTGATGCCCCGGGTGATCAAACCGATTATGGATGGCCTCACCCCGATAGCCAAACAGGCGCGTAAACGTCTGCAGGCTAAATTCGGCGGCCAGGAATTCCTGATTGGTCTCGATCCGGCGCTGCTGCTCGGTCATACCTCGGTAGTCTCGGCCAGCCTGATTTTCATCCCGCTGACCATTCTTATCGCCGTCGTGGTCCCTGGCAACCAGGTTCTGCCATTTGGTGACCTGGCCACCATCGGCTTCTTCGTAGCGATGGCAGTGGCTGTACATCAGGGCAATCTGTTCCGCACGTTGATTTCCGGGGTCATCATTATGGGAATCACCCTGTGGATCGCCACCCAGACCATTGGCCTGCACACCCAGCTGGCGGCAAACGCCGGGGCCCTGAAAGCCGGCGGCATGGTGGCCTCAATGGACCAGGGTGGTTCGCCGATTACCTGGCTGCTGATCCAGCTCTTTACCTGGCAAAATGTGGTTGGCTTCGCGGTCATCGGCATCATCTATCTGGCCGGCGTTCTACTGACCTGGCGTCGCGCTCGCGGCTTCATCGCCGCGGAAAAAGCAGAAAAAAGCGCTGCCCCGCAACAAAGTACAGGCATGTCTTGATCTAAAAGGGGAGCGTTCGCTCCCCTGAATCTTATAGCTGGAGAATGTTATGAAATCAGTGGTAATCCATGCTGAGGGGAACGTCTGCGTTGAAGAACGCCCTATCCCCACGCTGCAAACGGAAAACGATGTCCTGGTCAAAGTGGTCAGTTCCGGGTTATGCGGCTCCGATATCCCGCGCATTTTCGCCAAAGGGGCGCATTACTACCCTATTACGCTGGGGCACGAATTCAGCGGTTATGTGGAATCCTACGGCGCGGCGGTAACCGACCTGCAGCCCGGCGATGCCGTCGCCTGCGTGCCGCTGCTGCCTTGCTTCCAGTGCCCGCAATGCCAGCGCGAGTATTTCTCTTTATGTAAACAGTATCAGTTCGTCGGCTCACGCAGCGAAGGCGGCAACGCCGAATATGTGGTGGTAAAGCGCGCCAACCTGTTCCGCCTGCCGGACCAGATGCCAATTGATGATGGCGCGTTTATCGAACCGATAACCGTTGGCCTGCACGCTTTTCATCTGGCGCAGGGCTGTGAAGGTAAAAACGTGATTATTATCGGCGCCGGCACCATCGGCCTGCTGGCGCTACAGTGCGCCCGCGAACTGGGCGCCAACAGCGTCACGGCGATCGATATCAATCCGCAGAAGCTGGAGCTGGCCAAAACCCTCGGCGCAACCCATGTGTTCAACAGTCGCGAGATGAGCGGCCAGGCGATTCAGCAGGCGCTGGAATCCATTCAGTTCGACCAGGTAGTCCTCGAGACCGCCGGTACGCCGCAGACCGTCGCGCTGGCGATTGAGGCCGCCGGTCCGCGGGCGCAGCTGGCGTTGGTTGGCACGCTTCATCACGATTTAACCCTCCCGGCAGCCACCTTCGGGCAGATTCTGCGTAAGGAGTTGAATATTGTGGGTAGCTGGATGAACTACTCTGGCCCGTGGCCGGGAGAAGAGTGGCAAACGGCCACCCGTCTGCTGACTGAAAAACGCCTGCAGCTGGCGCCGCTGATCGCCCATCGTGGCGACGCAGAAAGCTTCGCTCGTGCAGTGCAGGCGCTCAACGGCGCGCCAATGCAAGGCAAAATCCTGCTCAAACTCTCTTGACCGCCCGAGCCAGCCATCAGCGCTGGCTCATCCAACCTTTCGAAAATTATCGTTCACCTTTCGTTACCCTTCGATTACACTGAGATGAGTTAATTATCAGGCAAATCAAGATGAACTCATTTGAACGAAGGAACAAAATTGTCGATATGGTGAATACGCAGGGTAGCGTATTGGTTCTAGACCTTTCGAATCTCTTTGGCATCTCTGAGGTAACGATCCGCGCCGATCTCCGCTTACTGGAAGAAAAAGGACTGTTAACCCGTTTTCACGGCGGCGCCGCCCGTGCGGGTAGCGACCTGACCGACGCCGAGAATCAGGAAGTGGTGCTTGAAGACCGCTATCAGCTTGCCAGCGATCCCAAAAAGCGCATCGCCCATGCCGCGGCAGCGATGATCCGTGAAGGTATGACGGTGATCCTCGATAGCGGTAGCACCACTCTTCTTATCGCCGAAGCATTAGTACGGATGACCAATATCACCGTCATCACCAACAGCCTGCCCGCCGCGTTTACTCTGGCAGAAAATAAAGATATCACCCTGGTGGTGTGCGGCGGTACCGTGCGGCACAAAACGCATTCGATGCACGGCACGATTGCCGAACGTTCGCTGCAAGGTATTTGCGCCGATTTGATGTTTGTCGGCGCCGACGGTATCGACGCCACCAATGGCATCACCACCTTTAACGAAGGCTACTCCATCAGCAGCGTGATGGCCGCCGCCGCGCATCAGGTGATCGCCGTGCTCGACGCCAGCAAATTCAATCGCCGGGGCTTTAACCAGGTACTGCCGATGGAAAAGATAGACTGCGTGATCACCGACGACGGCATTAGTGAAAATGACCGTGCAGCGTTAAGCAGCAAAAAGGTGGAACTGAAGATAGTGTAATTGCACGCTGAGTGGAACATCATGGCGGCTGGTTCTACTTAACCAGCCAGCTTCCACCTTTTTTGGCGCCTATGCGAATCAATCTCCCTTTCGCCTGTAGCCCTTGCAGATGACGCTCAACCGTACGTGCTGATATCCCCAAGATCTCCGCCAGCGCTCTCGCCGTTAATTCCGGCTTTTCGGTTAGCAAACGCAAAATTGCGTTTTCCGGTGGGGCTAATTTGACGTCGATTTCTTCCGACATTTCTTCCGACATTTCTTCCGACACGATGAATGAAGTTTCCAGACCTTCTTTCAGCGCCGCCAGGATATTTTGCAACATCCAGGTCACGAATAGCGTGCAATCACTGGTTTTATCACAAGCACCTAAAATGTCGTAATAACGTTCTTGCTGATGGTGGATCAGCGTTTCAACCGGCAGCCAGGCCAATTCCTGACGCCACTGGCTTAGAATCAACGTCTGCCATAAACGCCCCATCCGACCATTGCCATCAGCGAAAGGGTGAATGAACTCAAACTCGTAGTGAAAAACTGAACTGGCAATTAAAGGATGTAGCTCGGTGTGTTCCAGCCAACTGAGTAAATCAGCGATCAATCTTGGGACCTGGGCAGCAGGCGGAGCCATATGTATCACCTGCGTACCGCGATAAATGCCGACGTTTCCGCCACGTAAAGCGCCTGGACGATCAACCAGCCCGGTCATCAGCGTTTTATGCGCCGTCAGAAGATCGCTAATGTTTGCCGCATGCCATCCGGGCATTAATTCATAAGCACGAATGGCATTTCTCACTTCCTGAATATCCTTAGCCGGCGCCAGAACCCGTTTGCCTTCCAGCAGCGCCGTTACCTGTTCCATGCTCAGGCTATTATGTTCAATCGCGAGTGACGCCTGAATAGTACGAATGCGGTTTTCTTTACGCAGCAACGGCGATGCTTGTCCACGTTTCGCCGACCAATGCCCAAGCAATTCCCCAATCTCAACGACAAGGTTGAGGACCGAGGGTGTGATGCTAAACGGCGGTTGGTAACGGCTCATCGTTTACTCCCCCTGCTGCTCCAGGGCGTACTTATACAACGCGTTTTTCTTCACGCCGTGGATTTCCGCGGCCAGCGCGGCGGCTTTCTTCAGCGGCAGCTCCGCCTGCAGCAGCGCCAGAGTACGCAGCGCGGCCGCCGGCAGCGCCTCTTCCTGAGCCTTGAAACCTTCGACGATCAGCACCATCTCGCCTTTGCGACGGTTTTCATCTTCCTTCACCCACGCCACCAGCTCACCAATCGGCGCGCCATGGATCGACTCCCAGGTTTTGGTCAGCTCACGAGCCAGCACCACATAGCGGGATTCTCCCAGTACCGCGCAGATATCCTCCAGACTCTCCACCAGACGGTGGGTCGACTCATAGAAGATAAGGGTGCGCGGCTCTTCTTCCAGCGCTTTCAGGGTATCGCGGCGGCCTTTCGATTTCGCCGGCAGGAAGCCTTCATAACAGAAACGGTCGGAAGGCAGGCCGGCGGCGCTCAGGGCGGCGATAGCCGCACAGGGGCCCGGCAGCGGCACCACGCGAATATTCGCTTCGCGGCAGGTGCGCACCAGATGGTAACCAGGATCGTTAATCAGCGGCGTGCCGGCATCGGAAACCAGCGCGATGTTTTGCCCTTCTTTCAGTTTGGCAAGCAGGGTTTCCGCCTTTTGCTGCTCATTATGGTCGTGAAGCGCAAACAAACGGGCGTTTATCGCAAAATGTTGCAGCAGCAAACCGGTATGACGGGTATCTTCCGCTGCAATTAAATCAACGGCTTGCAGCACTTCCAGTGCACGCTGCGTGATATCAGACAGATTTCCTATCGGAGTGGGCACAATATAGAGCTGCCCCTGAGAATTATCCGCTGATTCGTGTTGTTTCATTGTCTCGTCCGTATTGCCGATTTAATATTGAGCATTGAGCCAAAAAAATATCACTGGACACTTATGGTACCGTCAACATTTCTTCGTTCTAAGCCCGCGCGCTGCCTGCCCGTATTGCTGGCGACTCTTATTTTTGCTGGCTGCGGCACCCACACGCAGGATCAAAGCGCGGCGTTTATGCAGGGTACGTCGCAGGCCAACTCCAGTTTCTACTTACAGCAGATGCAGCAAAGCACGAATGATAGCAAGACCAACTGGCAATTACTCGCCATTCGTGCACTACTGCAGGAAGGGAAGAAGCAGCAGGCTATCGACCTGTTTAACCAGCTGCCGGCGAACCTGAACAGCACTCAGGCCCGTGAACAGTCGCTGCTGGCGGTGGAAGTGAAGCTGGCGCAGAACGATTATCAGGCCGCCCGTAATCTGCTGGCTAAGATCGATCCGACAAACCTTGAGCAGCCTCAGCAGGCGCGCTACTGGCAGGCGCAAATCGATGCCAGCCAGGGCAAACCATCGCTGACCCTGCTGCGCGCCTTAATCGCCCAGCAGCCGCTGCTGAGTGACGCCAAACAGCGTCAGAAAAATATTGATGCGACCTGGCAAGCGCTCACCTCGATGCCCCAGGACCAGGCCAATGCGCTGGTGATCAACGCCGATGAAAATATCCTCCAGGGCTGGCTGGATCTGCAGCGGATGTGGTTTGACAACCGCAACGATCCGACGCTACTGAAAGCGGGCGTTAAAGACTGGCAGACGCGCTATCCGCAAAACCCGGGCGCTAAAATGCTGCCGACGGCGCTTGTGAATATGCAAAACTATAAGCCTGCGTCCATCAACAAGATTGCGCTTTTTCTGCCGCTGAACGGTCAGGCGTCGATCTTCGGCCGCACTATCCAGCAGGGCTTTGAAGCCGCCAAAAACGGCGCGCCGTCGGTGACGGGCAGCGCGGTTCCCGCCCAGGTCGCCCAGGCGGCGAATGTCTCCGGTAATGATGATGTGGTGAGTCCGTCGCAGGCAGAAATCAGCGATCTTACCGCCGCCGGAAGCCGCGCGGATCCGGTTCAGGCCCCGACGCAGGACCAGGCAGCGCCTGCTGCGGAACCGGCAGCCCAGGCGCCGGCAACATCCGCCACGCCGCAGACTACCGCTTCCCCGGCCACCCAGCCGGTTACCGCGCCGGCCGCACAGCCGCAGCCCGTGGTCGCAACCGCCGCTAACCCTTCTGCGGAACTGAAAATTTACGACACCACCAGCCAGCCGATAAGCCAGCTGCTCGCCCAGGCGCAGCAGGATGGCGCCACCCTGGTGGTTGGGCCGTTGCTGAAAGAAAACGTTGAAGAGGTTATCAAGAGCAACACGCCGCTCAATGTGCTGGCCCTCAACCAGCCGGAAAAAGTCGAAAGCCGCGCTAACCTCTGCTATTTCGCGCTTTCTCCGGAAGACGAAGCGCGTGACGCCGCCCGACATATCCACCAACAGGGGAAACAGACCCCGCTGCTGCTGGTTCCGCGCGGCGCGCTGGGCGATCGTGTGGTTAGCGCTTTTGCCGACGAGTGGCTGAAGCTGGGCGGCGCCAGCGTCCTGCAGCAGCGTTTTGGATCCACGGCCGAGCTGCGCGCCGGCGTGAACGGCGGCGGGGGCATTGCGCTGAGCGGCACCCCGGTCTCCACCCTGCCATCAGCGCAGAACAGCATCCTCGGCAGTGCGGATGAGATGCCGGTAAGCAGCGGCGGCAGCGTCGATGCGGCCTATATCCTCGCCACCCCGGAACAGATTGCCTATATCAAACCGATGATCGCCATGCGCAACGGCAGCCAGAGCAATGTCACCCTGTACGCCAGCTCGCGCAGCGCCCAGGGCACCGCGGGGCCGGATTTCCGTCTGGAGATGGAAGGCTTGCAGTATAGTGAGATCCCAATGCTGGCCGGCAGCAATCCGTCGCTAATGCAGCAGGCGCTGTCCGCGGTGCGTAATGACTACTCGCTGGCGCGTCTGTATGCCATGGGCGCTGACGCCTGGTCACTGGCAAAACACTTCACGCAAATGCGCCAGACGCCTGGCTTCGAGCTGAACGGCAATACCGGCGATCTGACGGCCAACCAGGATTGCGTGATTAACAGGAAACTGTCATGGCTCAAGTACCAGCAGGGAAAAATCGTTCCGGCCAGCTAAGCAAACAGACCGGCGATGCCTGGGAAAACCAGGCGCGCCGCTGGCTGGAAGGCCAGGGCCTGCGTTTTATCGCCGCTAATGCCCGCGAGCGTGGCGGCGAAATTGACCTTATCATGCGCGACGGCACGGTCACCGTTTTTATCGAAGTGCGCTACCGCCGTAGCGCCCGGTACGGTGATGCGGCAGCCAGCGTCACTCCGCAAAAACAACAACGACTGCTTAAAGCCGCCCGTTTGTGGCTCTGCCGACAGAATGGGAGCTTTGAGACTGTGGATTGCCGTTTCGATGTGGTAGCCTTCACCGGAAACGACATCCAATGGCTAAAAAACGCCTTTGGCGAATAGCGTAATACCAGAAGTAAGGGATCCCGTGCTCGACAGAATCAAAGCCTGCTTTACCGAAAGCATTCAAACCCAAATTGCCGCAGCGGAAGCACTCCCGGACGCCATCTCCCGGGCGGCGATGACGCTCGTCCAGTCCCTGCTTAACGGCAACAAAATCCTCTGTTGTGGTAATGGCACCTCCGCCGCCAACGCACAGCATTTTGCTGCCAGCATGATTAATCGCTTTGAAACGGAACGCCCTGGTTTACCTGCCATTGCACTAAATACCGATAATGTGGTCTTAACCGCCATCGCTAACGATCGCTTGCATGACGAGATCTACGCCAAGCAGGTGCGCGCCCTGGGACACGCCGGCGATGTGCTGCTGGCGATCTCTACGCGCGGAAACAGTCGGGACATCGTCAAGGCGGTGGAAGCCGCCGTGACCCGCGACATGACCATCGTCGCGTTAACCGGCTATGACGGCGGTGAGCTGGCGGGCCTGTTAGGTCAACAGGATGTCGAAATCCGCATCCCCTCCCATCGCAGCGCGCGTATCCAGGAGATGCACATGCTGACCGTCAACTGTCTGTGCGATTTGATAGATAACACTCTTTTTCCACACCAGGACGATTAAGGAGAACACATGAAGGCTCTCTCGCCCCTCGCCATCCTGCTTTCTGCACTACTGCTGCAGGGCTGCGTTGCCGCCGCGGTAGTCGGAACGGCAGCAGTCGGCACCAAAGCCGCAACGGACCCGCGTACGGTGGGAACCCAGGTCGATGACAGTACCCTGGAACTGCGCGTCAATAGCGCCTTGTCGAAAGATGAACAGATTAAGAAACAGGCCCGTATCAACGTCACCGCTTATCAGGGCAAAGTCCTGCTGACCGGCCAGTCGCCGACGCCGGACCTCTCCGCGCGCGCCAAGCAAATCGCCATGGGCGTGGAAGGGACCACGGAAGTGTTTAATGAAGTGCGCCAGGGCCAGCCGATTGGTTTAGGCACCGCCTCGTCTGATACCTGGATTACCACCAAGGTGCGTTCGCAGCTCCTGAGCACCGATCAGGTCAAATCCTCGAACGTGAAAGTAACCACGGAAAACAGCGAAGTCTTCCTGATGGGGCTGGTGACCGACCGCGAAGGCCGGGCGGCGGCGGATATTGCCAGCCGGGTAAGCGGCGTATCCCGGGTGACCACCGCCTTTACCTACATTAAATAAAGCTGCAGTTTCCCGGCTGGCGCTGCGCTTAGCCGGGCTACCGCCCCCTGTACGTTGTGTTTCCCGGGGGGGGGGGGGGGGGCCCCCCCCCCCC
>NZ_GL882724.1:100352-112369 GCF_000195655.1 Klebsiella sp. MS 92-3 | reverse complement strand
GGGGGGGGGGGGGGGGCCCCCCCCCCCCCGGCCATCCAATCCGGCTATGCGTACGTTTACGGCAAACTACACCAGCGCCAGCGCACCGACAATCGCCCCGCACAGCGCCACCAGTCCGCCCGTCAGCCACAGCGCTTTGGCTGGGAAGGCTTTACGCAGCATAATCAGCGACGGCACGCTCACTGCCGGCAGTGTGATGAGCAGCGCCAGCGCGGGCGCCGTCCCCATACCCGCCAGCATCATTGTCTGCACAATCGGAATTTCCGCCGCGGTAGGGATCACAAACAGGCAGCCGGCGATCGCCATCGCGATAACCCAGAACAACGTATTATCCACCACGCCATCGGCGTGCGGGAACAGCCAGACGCGCGCCGCTCCCAGCACCAGCACCGCGAGGATATAAACCGGGATCGTGTTCCAGAACAGCGTCCACAGCGCCTGCAGCCAGCGGCTAAAGAAGCCGCCCTGAGTCGCTTCCGACGGTGCAGCAGGCACCGCTACCGGCTGCGTCGCCGCCTCTTTCACCCATTTCTGCACCAGCGTCGCCACAGTTAATACTGTCGCCAGACCCGCCACCAGGCGAACCAGCGCAAACTGCCAGCCCAGAACAAAACCCATAAACACCAGCGTCGCCGGATTGAGTAGCGGGTTCCCCATCCAGAACGCCAGCGCCCCGCCCATCGACACCTGCTGTTTGCGCATCCCGGCCGCGACCGGCGCGGCGCAGCAGGTGCACATCATGCCGGGCAGCGAGAAAATCGCTCCCAGCAGCGTGCCCTGAAACCGCGATTGTCCCAGGGTGCGTAGCAGCCAGTCGCGCGGAATGAGTACCTGAATCAACGACCCGAGCAGCACGCCGAGCACCGCCGCTTTCCAGACGGCAAGGAAGTAAACCATCGCATAGTCCCACGCCGCCATCAGCGGGTTAGCGTCGGCCTGGGCGAGAATAGATTTACCGATACTGTGGGTTTCCGCAGCGGTGAAGGCTTTCCCGTAGTACGGCTGCCATTTGACGTACCACAGACCAACAATCACGACGAGAAAGAAAAGCGCGGGTTTCCACCATTGAAATGGTGACGCCGCCTGAGATGAAGACTGACCAGCCATAGCATTCCCCAGCAAGAAATGTGGATATGAATTGAAGCCGTGAATACTACGCCGGAAGCCTGCGTTTGCAAACCGCTATTCAGCCTGCCGCGCGGCGCGCTCCCGTAGTTCCGATGATGTCAGAATTCGCACCCCTTCGTGGGTGGGCGACAGCGCCTCCGCCAGCAGGGCGATCGCCACATCGCGGGCCGCAATGGATTTCCAGTTCCCCGGCAAGAGCCGGAACAATGGTGCGAGGAAGGTCTCATTGGTCCGCTTTTTTTCCCGCTCGCCTGACAGCATCGACGGCCTGGCGATGGTCAGCCGCGGCCAGTCTTGCTCAATCAGCGCCGCCTCCATTTCCCCCTTCACCCGATTGTAGAAAAACGGCGAGTGGGCGTTGGCGCCCATCGCGCTAACCACCAGCATATGTTGCGCACCCAGTCGTTTGCCGGTCAGCGCGGTATCAACCACCAGCGTGTAGTCAGCATGGACGAAGGCCTCTTTGCTCCCGGCCTCCCGGCGCGTCGTTCCCAGGCAACAGAAGACGATATCCACCGGGTCAACCACCTGCGCCAGGGCATCGGTCAGCTGGGGATCGTGAGGATTAAAGACACCTTCCGCTGGCGCCAGCGGGCGACGCGTCGGCGCGGCGATGGTGCTTATACGGGGCTCATTCTGCAGCAGCCGGAGTAAGTGACCGCCAACTAACCCGGTCGCGCCGGTTAATAATACCTGACTCATTGGTTCTCCTTTACAGAATTCTCCGCCTTGCACTTTCAGGCTCATGTTCCAGGCTTAATACCTTACAAGGTAAGTATCCACCATCATCATGGAATTACCTCATTGACCATCCAGACAGTGGAGGAAGCATGAGTAAAAAGATAGCCGTCCTCATTACCGACGACTTTGAAGATTCTGAATTTACCTCTCCCGCCGAAGCCTTTAAGCTCGCCGGGCATCAGGTCATCACGATCGAAAAGCAGGCTGGCAAAACGGTGAAGGGTAAGCAGGGAGAAGCCGAGGTCGCCATCGACAGAGCCATCGATGACGTCACACCGGGTGAATTTGATGCCTTATTGCTGCCCGGGGGCTACTCTCCCGACCAGCTGCGTGGTGATGAACGCTTCGTCACCTTTACCCGCGATTTTGTCAACGGCGGTAAGCCGGTGTTTGCCATCTGCCACGGTCCGCAGCTGCTGATCAGCGCCGATGTGATCCGCGGACGTAAGCTCACGGCGGTGAAACCGATTGTGGTGGATGTGAAAAACGCCGGGGGCGAGTTTTACGACCAGGAGGTGGTGGTCGATAACGAACAGCTGGTCACCAGCAGAACGCCGGACGATCTGCCGGCCTTCAATCGCGAAGCGCTACGCCTGCTCGGCGCCGGCATCACGCCGCCAGTATAATTTTTTCCCGAAACCCAGCGTGTTGTCGGTAAATTTGATTTCGTCCGGACGAATCTCCCATACCGGCGCCGACAGCATGCGGGCCACCGGGAAGCGCTTGACGTAGCGCTGGCGCATTCGCGCCTCTTCGTCACCGCTCAGACGACGGATCTCGCCTTTGAACTGCACGCCGCGGATCAGGGCCACGGTTTTTGGCTGGCCGTTAACCGTGCCGGCCACCTTCGCCCTCTGTCCGGTCATCTGGCCATGGCGGGTGTGCTCCTCGCTGAGCAGATAAAAGGCCACGGTATCCGGGTCATAGACGTAAAAGGCATTCGCGCACCACAGCTCGTCTTCACGGGAGACGCACCAGGTGACGACGTGCTGTTTACTCAGCCAGCGACCAATGGCGGTAAGCGTATCCATCTTTCTTCTCCATTATGCTATGGTGCACACACCTTACCATAGTGACTTTGTGACCGTGTGCTGGTTTCTGTATCTCATTCGAACCGCGGATAATCGCCTTTATACCGGCATCACCACCGACGTGCCACGCCGCTTTCGCCAGCATCAGGCGGGAAAAGGCGCAAAGGCGTTGCGCGGCAAAGGCGACCTGCAGCTGGCCTTTAGCCACGAAGTTGGTGAACACTCACTTGCATTGCGACTGGAATATCGCGTCAAGCAGCTAACGAAGCGCGAAAAAGAGCGCCTCGTTGCCGGAGAGGATGCCTTCGAAACCCTGCTGGCAAGGCTTAAAGACGATTAAAGTGCTCGCTGTATTCTACCTGGCCATGGACGCCGTCGAGGGCGTCATCCGCCAGACGGTGAACCTGGAACGCCTCGGCGCTGTCCGGCCAGCGGCAGCGGAGATCGAAGCGCGCGGCCGGTTCAAAGCCGAAGCGACGGTATAAATCCGGGTCGCCCAGCGTCACCACCGCGGCGTAGCCAAACTCATTCAGCGAGTCCAGCCCTTCATAAACCAGCTGCCGGCCAATGCCCTGTCCGCGGTAGCGTTCATCTACCGCCAGCGGCGCCAGGCCGACCCACTGCAGCTCTTCACCTTCCACCGCCACCGGGCTGAAGGCAACGTAGCCGATCACCTGGCCTTCATCATCCGTCGCCACTACCCCCAGCGTGATCAGTCCATCTTCACGCAGATCGTGCACCAGCTGCGCTTCGGCATCGCGGCCGAAAGTACGACGCAGCAGCGCGTCGATTCCCGGTGCATCAATCCCAATCTCCACTCGAATCAGCATGCCTCACCTACCGATGTCTGTTCAGGTTTCTGCGGGCTCTTCAGTCCAGCTTCGACAAAATCCGCCAGTTGCAGCAACATCACGCGCAGCGCTTTTGGCATCTGCTCGAGCTCAATGGCGTCCATCAAATTTTTTACATACAGCCCCAGCTCCGTATCGCCTTCAATGACCAGACGACGCTGGAAGAATAGCGTATCCGGATCCTGCTTGCGCGCGGCGATCATTAACAGATCGCTGGCGTCGGCGCTGAAGCTGACGTCGGCGTCGGCCTGCTGGCTGACCACCAGTCGACCATCGACTACCGAGGTATACCACAGCAGACCGATGTCACGCACATGAATACTTAACCAACGCCCCTCAAGAAACTCCAGCTCCCCCTCCGCCAGCGCCTGGCGAAACTGCCAGCTCAGCACTTGCTCCAGCACCTGGCGCTTGAGGGCAAAAGGCGCCAGCTTAACCGGCACGCTCATTAAAGACGGGCCAAAGTGGACCAGCCGGGAACGCAGTTTATCCAACACAAGCTTTACTCCATGAATGCAATAGTTCCGCTATTGTGCCATATCACATAAACAACATAGCGGCGTAAATCAACAAAAACGCGATGACGGCCGCCAGTTATTGGCGCCGCCAATACACTTTTAACTGCCTCAAATCAAAAATTGTCACCAGAAGGTTAACTAAAATCCCTGCTCGTTAACCATTCAGCGTCCCTGACGGGCCGCATTTTTCAGGAAAAATTATGGAGCTGCTCTGCCCAGCCGGTAACCTTCCGGCGCTTAAGGCGGCCATCGAAAACGGCGCCGATGCCGTCTATATCGGGCTGAAAGATGACACCAACGCCCGCCACTTTGCCGGCCTTAATTTCACCGAAAAGAAACTGCAGGAAGCCGTCAGCTTTGTGCATCAGCACCGTCGTAAGCTGCATATCGCCATCAATACCTTCGCTCATCCCGACGGCTACGCCCGCTGGCAGCGAGCAGTGGATATGGCCGCTCAACTGGGCGCCGATGCGCTCATTCTGGCCGATATCGCCATGCTGGAGTACGCTGCGGAGCGTTACCCACACATTGAGCGTCACGTTTCGGTGCAGGCTTCCGCCACCAATGAAGAGGCCATTCGCTTCTATCATCGCAACTTCGACGTCGCGCGCGTCGTACTGCCGCGCGTGTTGTCTATTCATCAGGTGAAACAGTTGGCCCGCGCTACGCCGGTGCCGTTGGAAGTCTTCGCCTTCGGCAGCCTGTGCATCATGGCGGAAGGCCGCTGCTATCTCTCTTCCTACCTGACCGGCGAATCGCCCAACACCGTCGGCGCCTGTTCGCCTGCCCGCTTCGTACGCTGGCAGCAAACGCCGCAGGGGCTGGAGTCGCGTCTCAATGAAGTGCTGATTGACCGTTATCAGGATGGCGAAAATGCCGGTTATCCGACGCTGTGCAAAGGCCGCTACCTGGTTGATGGCGAGCGCTATCACGCGCTGGAGGAGCCCACCAGCCTCAACACCCTGGAACTGTTGCCGGAATTGATGGCCGCCAATATCGCCTCGGTGAAAATCGAAGGCCGTCAGCGCAGCCCGGCTTACGTGACCCAGGTGGCGAAAGTCTGGCGCCAGGCGATCGATCGCTGCAAAGCCGATCCGCAGAATTTCGTACCGCAGTCCGCCTGGATGGAGACCCTGGGCGCCATGTCCGAGGGGACACAAACTACCCTTGGCGCTTATCACCGTAAATGGCAGTGAGAAACATGAAATATTCATTAGGGCCGGTGCTGTACTACTGGCCAAAAGAGACGCTGGAAGATTTTTACCAGCAGGCGGCAAACTGCAGCGCCGACACCATTTATCTCGGCGAAGCGGTATGCAGCAAACGCCGCGCCACCAAAGTTGGCGACTGGATCGAAATGGCGAAAACGCTGGCCGCTAGCGGCAAGCAGGTGGTGCTCTCCACTCTCGCGCTGGTGCAGGCCTCTTCTGAACTGGGCGAGCTGAAGCGCTATGTCGATAACGGCGAATTTCTGATTGAGGCCAGTGATTTGGGCGTGGTAAATCTCTGCGCCGAACGCAAGCTACCGTTCGTCGCCGGGCATGCGCTGAACTGCTACAACGCCGTTACCCTGCGCCTGCTGCGGAAACAGGGCATGGTGCGCTGGTGCATGCCGGTGGAACTCTCCCGCGACTGGCTGGCTAATTTACTGACCCAGTGCGAAGAGCTGGGTATCCGCAACCAGTTTGAAGTCGAAGTGCTGAGCTACGGCCATCTGCCGCTGGCTTATTCCGCGCGCTGCTTTACCGCCCGCTCGGAAGACCGGCCAAAGGACGAGTGCGAAACCTGCTGCATCAAGTACCCTACCGGGCGCAGCATGCTGTCGCAGGAGAACCAGCAGGTGTTCGTGCTCAATGGTATTCAGACCATGAGCGGCTACGTCTATAACCTGGGCAATGAGCTGACCTCCATGCACGGCCTGGTGGATATGGTGCGCCTGTCGCCGATGGGCAACGAGACCTTCGCCATGCTCGAGGCCTTCCGCGCCAACGAAAACGGCGCTGCGCCGCTGGATCTCACCAGCAATAGCGATTGCAACGGCTATTGGAAACGATTGCCAGGTCTGGTGCTTCAGGCCTGATAAACCGCTCACTTTGTTAACAACAGTGCTCAGATTTTAATGCATTATTAAAGATGCAGCTTTTCTGGCTGGCGCGTCCAGGATGCGCCAGGCTGGAAGAAGACCTTCAATCTGATGACGATGCTGTAGCAAAGTGAGCCTTTATGACTGACAAATCTGTTCCATTCTCGGTGCTCGATCTGGCGCCGATCCCGCAAGGATCTTCTGCCAAAGAAGCCTTTACCCACTCTCTGGATCTCGCCCGGCTGGCCGAATCGCGCGGCTATCATCGCTACTGGCTGGCGGAGCACCATAATATGGTCGGCATTGCCAGCGCAGCGACCTCGGTGCTGATTGGCTATCTCGCCGCCAACACCACCACCCTGCATCTCGGGTCCGGCGGCGTGATGCTGCCTAACCACTCTCCACTGGTGATAGCTGAGCAGTTCGGCACCCTGAACACCCTTTACCCCGGGCGGATCGACCTCGGCCTTGGCCGCGCGCCGGGCAGCGATCAGCCGACCATGCGCGCCCTGCGTCGCCATATGAGCGGCGATGTCGATAATTTCCCGCGCGATGTAGCGGAACTGGTGGACTGGTTTGACGCCCGCGATCCGAACCCGCACGTGCGCCCGGTTCCCGGCTACGGGGAGCGCATTCCAGTATGGCTGCTGGGCTCAAGCCTCTATAGCGCGCAACTGGCGGCGCAGCTCGGCCTGCCGTTTGCCTTCGCCTCGCACTTCGCGCCGGATATGTTGTTCCAGGCCCTACATCTGTATCGCAGCAATTTCAAACCTTCGGCGCGGCTGGAAAAACCGTACGCGATGGTGTGTATCAATATCATCGCCGCCGACAGCAACCGCGATGCGGAGTTTCTCTTCACCTCCATGCAACAGGCGTTTGTGAAGCTGCGTCGCGGCGAGACCGGTCAGTTGCCGCCGCCGGTGGAAAATATGCATCAGCTGTGGTCAGCGTCCGAGCAGTATGGTGTGCAGCAGGCACTGAGCATGTCGCTGGTCGGCGATAAAACTAAAGTCCGCCATGGGCTAGAGTCGATTCTGCGTGAAACCGAGGCGGACGAAATCATGGTCAATGGCCAGATCTTCGACCACCAGGCGCGTCTGCATTCTTTCGATTTAGCGATGCAGGTGAAAGAGGAGCTGTTGGGGTAACACACACGTCAGCCCGGTGGACGTCGCGCCACCGGGCAATAGCTTTACTGATAAACCGGCAGCAGATTGACGCTCGACAGGATATGTACAACCGCATTGCCGAGGCCAAAGAGCAGGATCAGCACAATCATTGGCGTTCCGCCCCAGACGCGGAACTGTGGGCTGCCGAAGCGTTTGCGTGAGGCGCGAGCCAGCAGCGCCGGTACAATCGCCGCCCAGATCGTCGCCGCCAGGCCAGCATAGCCGATGGCGTAGAGGAAACCATCGGGTTTGACCAGCCCGCCAATCATCGGCGGGATAAAGGTCAGCAGCGCGGTTTTAAAGCGTCCCATCGCGCTATCGTCAAAGCCAAACAGATCCGCCAGGTAGTCGAACAGCCCCAGCGTCACGCCGAGGAATGAACTGGCGACGGCAAAGTTCGAGAACACCACCAGCAGCAGATCCAGACTCCGACTATTCAGCACGCCGCTCAACGCCTGCACCAGCACATCAATGTTGCCGCCCTTCTGCGCAATGTCGATAAACTGCGGACGAGGGATGTTACCCATCGTCACCAGCAGCCAGACCACGTACAGACCCAGCGCCAGCAGCGTACCGTAGGTTAAGCAGCGGATGATGGTGCGCGGATCTTTTCCGTAGTATTTCATCAGGCTCGGCACGTTGGCGTGATAGCCAAACGAGGCCAGGCAGAACGGGAGCGTCATCAGCAGGTATGGCGCATAGGAGGCATTCTTCTCCGCAACGTTAAATAGCGTCGTCGGCTCGACGTGCCCGAGCAGGCTACCGAAGGTCAGGAAGAAGGTGATCACCTTAGCGCCCAGTACGATAGCCGTCATGCGGCTCACCGCTTTGGTGCTCATCCAGACGATAAACGCCACCAGCAGCGCAAAGCCGAAGCCCGCCGCGCGCGCCGGCACCTTCAGCGACAGTTCACTGAAGGTGTGGTGGAGGATCGAACCGCTCGCCGAAATATAGGCGTAGGTCAGGATATAGAGCACAAAGGCGATTGATACACCGTTCACCAGGTTCCAGCCCTTGCCGAGCAGGTCTTTGGTAATGGTGTCGAAGCTGGAGCCGATGCGGTAGTTAAGATTGGCCTCGAGGATCATCAAACCGGAGTGCAGCATGCAGAACCAGGTGAAGACCAGCGCCGCCAGCGACCAGAAAAACCACGCGCCGGACATCACCACCGGCAGCGAGAACATGCCCGCGCCGATAATCGTGCCGCCGATAATCACCACGCCGCCAAACAGAGACGGACGGGTTGCCGTAGTGGTTAGTGTCGCCATTTACCGAATTCTCCAGTCGAAAATACTTCGCTCACGTTGAGCATGACGCACTGTACCAGTACACGAGTACAAAGGGAATAAAAAAAGCCCCAATCATGACGATCGGGGCTGTATTATTTAGTTTACGCTAGCGGGCGGCGTTGATTACGCATCGCCACCGAAGCGACGGCGACCGGCTGAGTCATCGCGGCGCGGCGCGGATGCATCGTCACGACGCGGCGCACGGCCTTCACGACGTTCGCCGCTGAAACGACGTCCTTCACCACGACCGCCTTCACGACGTTCGCCACCGAAGCCACGGCCGCCTTCACGACGCTCGCCGCCGAAGCCACGGCCGCCTTCGCGACGCTCACCGCCGCCACGACGTTCGGTGCGCGGCTGCGCATCGCCCAGCAGCTGCATGTTCATCGGCTTGTTCAGGATACGGGTACGAGTAAAGTGCTGCAGCACTTCGCCCGGCATCCCTTTCGGCAGCTCAATGGTGGAGTGAGAAGCGAACAGCTTGATGTTACCGATGTAACGGCTGCTGATATCGCCTTCATTGGCGATCGCGCCAACGATATGACGCACTTCAACGCCGTCATCGCGACCCACTTCAATGCGATACAGCTCCATGTCACCCACGTCACGACGCTCACGCTTCGGACGATCTTCGCGATCGCCGCGTGGGCCGCGATCATTACGGTCGCCACGACGGTCGAAACGATCGTCACGATCGCGGAATTCACGACGTGGACGCATCGGCGCGTCCGGCGGAACGATCAGCGAACGTTCGCCCTGAGCCATCTTCAGCAGCGCAGCAGCCAGCGTTTCCACGTCCAGCTCTTCACCTTCCGCCGTCGGCTGGATTTTCGCCAGCAGTGCACGGTACTGATCCAGATCGCTGCTTTCCAGCTGCTGCTGAACTTTCGCGGCGAATTTTTCCAGACGACGCTTGCTCAGCAGCTCCGCGTTAGGCAGTTCCACTTCAGGAATGGTCAGCTTCATAGTGCGTTCGATGTTGCGCAGCAGACGACGCTCGCGGTTCTCAACGAACAGCAGCGCGCGGCCAGCACGACCGGCACGACCAGTACGGCCGATACGGTGAACGTAGGATTCAGAATCCATTGGGATGTCGTAGTTCACCACCAGGCTGATACGCTCAACGTCCAGGCCACGGGCCGCAACGTCAGTCGCAATCAGGATATCCAGACGACCATCTTTCAGGCGTTCCAGAGTCTGCTCACGCAGCGCCTGGTTCATGTCGCCGTTCAGCGCCGCGCTGTTGTAGCCATTACGCTCCAGCGCTTCAGCTACTTCCAGGGTCGCGTTTTTGGTACGGACGAAGATAATCGCCGCATCAAAGTCTTCCGCTTCCAGGAAACGCACCAGCGCTTCGTTTTTACGCATGCCGTAGGCAGTCCAGTAGCTCTGGCTGATATCCGGGCGAGTCGTCACGCTGGACTGAATGCGCACTTCCTGCGGCTCTTTCATAAAGCGACGGGTAATGCGACGGATAGCTTCCGGCATGGTGGCGGAGAACAGCGCGGTCTGATGCCCTTCCGGGATCTGCGCCATAATGGTTTCTACGTCTTCGATAAAGCCCATGCGCAGCATTTCATCTGCTTCATCCAGTACCAGGCCGCTCAGTTTGGAGAGGTCCAGGGTGCCGCGCTTCAGGTGGTCCAGCAGACGACCCGGGGTACCGACGACGATCTGCGGACCCTGACGCAGGGCGCGCAGCTGCACGTCATAACGCTGGCCGCCGTACAGGGCAACCACGTTCACGCCGCGCATATGTTTAGAGAATTCCGTCATTGCTTCAGCAACCTGTACCGCCAGCTCGCGGGTCGGCGCCAGCACCAGAATCTGCGGTGCTCTCAGCTCAGGATCGATGTTGTTCAGCAGCGGTAAAGAGAATGCTGCGGTTTTACCGCTACCGGTCTGGGCCATACCCAGAACGTCGCGGCCGTCCAGCAGATGCGGAATGCACTCAGCCTGGATCGGAGATGGTTTTTCGTAACCCAGATCGGTGAGCGCTTCAAGGATAGGAGCCTTCAGGCCCAGATCTGCAAAAGTGGTTTCGAATTCAGCCATGTAGTACGTGTGCCTCAAAATTAATGGCGGCCAGTCTACATAACTCATCGTGAAAATTTACGGTAATTTTCATTGAAAAGTGTGAACCGGCTCAAAGTAGGTGTATTAACGAACAACAACGCCCTCACCCGCGAAGGTGATGGCAAGCAAAAAACTATGGGCTGATGTGTTCGTCAGCTATTGCTGGTCCGATTCTGCCAGGTCATCTTGCTCCTGGCCCAAGAGCGATAATTCCAACAATGCGTATCGGTGCTCAACGTAGTTGTGTACGTTGTTGGCGACCGCCAGTTTGAACAGTGCCGTAGCGCTGTCCTTGTCCCCCAGACTTAGGTAGTACTTACCTAAATAGAAGTTGGTTTCACTGAGATGCTCAGCGAGCGAGGTGTTATCCGTTGCGTCTGCCTTCAGACGAGTCATCAGCTCTTTTTCGCTAATGTCGCCAAGGTAGAACTCGACAATGTTCCATCCCCATTGCTCTTTATCCGACTTGTTTAAGCGCTCTCTGAGTGCTTCAAGCGCCCGCTTCTCGTCGAGTTTACGCTCGGCGATATAAAGCCACAGGCTACGGAAAGGATCATTGGGATCGTCTTGATAAAACGCCAGCAGATCATCTTGCGCTAACTTAGCCCGGCCGCCGTAATACAGGGCGATACCGCGGTTCAAGTGCGCGTAGTTGTAAGTTGGATCAAGCTCAAGTACAGAATCAAACGCTTCATAGGCAGCATCAAAATTGCCTGCCTGCGTTAAGTAAATGCCTAAGTAATTGAATACTTCCGGCATATCGGGTCGGATTGCCAGCGCTTGTGAAAAATCATTTCGCGCAAGTGCCCTCAGACCGAGACTATCATACAACACTCCGCGCTCATATAAAAGCTGTGCGCGTTCGTCATCGGATAAAGCCCGACTGGCAAGAATTTGTTCCATGCGTGCCAGAATCACTTCTTGCTGTAAAGTCGGTTGCAATGGTACTGCGAGGACGGCGTCCTTACGCCAGGCGGTGCTACTGCATCCTGCCAGCGTGAGAGCTGTCGCCACGAAACACCAGCGCAAAAAAGGCTTCATTTCCCACTCCCGAAGACAACGATTGGATGAACGTCCTGTTCCCCGGCTGCAAACGAGGCGTCCTGCCCGTAAAACGCCCCCCCCCCCCCC
>NZ_GL882724.1:97989-100207 GCF_000195655.1 Klebsiella sp. MS 92-3 | reverse complement strand
CGGGAGCTTCCGGCGCTGCGGCAGACGGAGTCTGTTCAGTTGCTTCTTTAATGCTCAGACGGACACGGCCCTGGCGGTCAACTTCCAGAACCTTAACCGGTACTTCCTGACCCATCTGCAGGTAGTCAGTCACTTTCTCAACGCGCTTGTCAGCGATCTGCGAGATGTGAACCAGACCTTCTTTACCGCCGCCGATGGCAACGAATGCGCCAAAGTCAACGATACGGGTCACTTTACCATTGTAGATGCGGCCAACTTCGATCTCAGCGGTGATCTCTTCGATACGACGGATAGCATGCTGCGCTTTGTCGCCGTCGGTCGCTGCGATCTTCACGGTACCGTCATCTTCGATCTCGATGGTAGTACCGGTCTCTTCGGTCAGGGCACGGATAACAGAACCGCCTTTACCGATAACGTCTTTGATCTTGTCCGGGTTGATCTTGATGGTGTGGATACGCGGTGCGAATTCAGAGATATCGCCGCGCGGCGCGTTAATCGCCTGCTCCATCACGCCCAGGATGTGCAGACGCGCACCTTTAGCCTGGTTCAATGCAACCTGCATGATTTCTTTGGTGATACCTTCAATTTTGATATCCATCTGCAGCGCAGAGATACCGTCGCGGGAACCCGCAACTTTGAAGTCCATATCGCCGAGGTGGTCTTCGTCACCGAGGATGTCAGACAGCACGACGAAGTTGTCGCCTTCTTTCACCAGACCCATTGCGATACCCGCCACAGCGGCTTTTACCGGCACGCCCGCGTCCATCAGCGCCAGAGAGGCGCCGCAGACGGAAGCCATGGAAGAGGAACCGTTAGATTCGGTGATTTCCGATACCACGCGCACGGTGTACGGGAATTCTTCAATAGTCGGCATCACGGCCAGTACGCCGCGCTTCGCCAGACGACCGTGACCGATTTCACGACGCTTCGGAGACCCCACCATGCCAGTTTCGCCTACGGAGTACGGAGGGAAGTTGTAGTGGAACAGGAAGGAGTCGGTGCGCTCGCCCATCAGTTCGTCGATGTTCTGCGCATCGCGTGCGGTACCCAGAGTCGCGGTAACCAGCGCCTGCGTTTCACCACGGGTGAACAGCGCGGAACCGTGAGTACGCGGCAGAACGCCGGTACGAACGTCCAGACCACGGATCATATCTTTTTCACGGCCATCGATACGCGGCTCGCCGGCCAGTACGCGGCTACGAACCACGTTTTTCTCGATGGCGTGCAGGATTTCACCCAGCTCGTTAGCGTCCAGGGTTTCATCTTCAGCAACCAGCGTGGCGATGGTTTCAGATTTGATCACGTCAACCTGAGCGTAACGCTCTTGTTTGTCGGTGATACGGTAAGCATCGCTCAGACGGGATTCAGCCAGCGCAGCCACGCGCGCGTTCAGCGCTTCGTTGACCGCTTCCGGCTGCCAGTCCCAACGCGGTTTACCGGCTTCTTTCACCAGGTCGTTGATGTTCTGAATAACAATCTGCTGCTGCTCGTGGCCGAAGACCACCGCGCCCAGCATCTGGTCTTCGCTCAGCAGTTCCGCTTCGGATTCCACCATCAGCACGGCCGCTTCGGTACCGGCAACCACCAGGTCCAGTTTGCTGGACTTCAGTTCTTCCTGGGTTGGGTTCAGTACGTACTGGTCGTTGATGTAACCCACGCGCGCAGCGCCGATTGGGCCATTGAACGGAATACCAGACAGCGACAGCGCAGCGGAAGCACCAATCATCGCGACGATGTCTGGGTTAACCTGCGGGTTAACGGAAACGACGGTGGCGATAACCTGAACTTCGTTAACGAAGCCTTCCGGGAACAGCGGGCGAACCGGGCGGTCAATCAGACGCGCGATCAGGGTTTCGCCTTCGCTTGGACGGCCTTCACGGCGGAAGAAACCACCCGGGATTTTACCGGCAGCGTAGGTACGCTCCTGGTAGTTAACGGTCAGCGGGAAAAAGTCCTGGCCTGGCTTCGCTTTTTTCTGACCCACAACGGTAACGAATACCGCAGTGTCATCCATGCTAACCATCACAGCGGCCGTTGCCTGGCGCGCCATCATGCCGGTTTCCAGGGTCACGGTATGCTGGCCGTACTGGAATTTACGAACGATCGGATTAAGCAAAATTCTATCCTTTTTATCTATAAATCACGCCATATCCACGACATAGCGTCTATTGACCCGATCTTCTGCATCCTCGCGACTAATGACAACCTTTACCCGCCC
>NZ_GL882724.1:97691-97877 GCF_000195655.1 Klebsiella sp. MS 92-3 | reverse complement strand
CCCCGCGACAAATAACACCCTTTCCCCGCCCCTGCGGATGAAGCCTCTCATTAGCCGCGCGAACCTCTGCATGAAGATCATTACTAGCAACAATACATGAGTTTTGAATGAATTGCTGCCGCCCGGTCGAAAAAAAAGGGGGCCCGGGCCCCCCCTTTTTACGTCTGGCGCAGCGTACAGACTTAC
>NZ_GL882724.1:89037-97601 GCF_000195655.1 Klebsiella sp. MS 92-3 | reverse complement strand
AAAGGGGCCGTCAGGCCCCTTTTTCTGAAACTCGCAGAATTAGCGACGCAGACCCAGACGCTCAATCAGCGCAGAGTAACGGGCAACATCTTTACGTTTCAGGTAGTCGAGCAGTTTACGACGCTGAGAAACCATGCGCAGCAGACCACGACGGCTGTGGTGATCTTTTTTGTGCTCTGCAAAGTGGCCCTGCAGGTGGTTGATCTGTGCGGTCAGCAGTGCAACCTGAACTTCGGTAGAACCGCTGTCGTTTTCGCCACGACCAAACTCAGAAACGATTTTTGCTTTAGCTTCAACGCTTAGAGACATTTTATAACTCCAAAAATTAAAAGAAAGAAAGGGTGCCGATCTCTAATTCAGCGACCCCTGATGCAACGCCCGAAAATGTTAAAACACGTTAGCGGACGTTAAGCGGCGATATTCTACTCGTAGCAGGCTTTTATCGCAAGAAAAGCGCTTACGCCGGGTATTCCACCACCAGACGACGCGGGGCCACGCGGCCTTCATCGTCAATTTCGCCCATGCCGAGAAACTTGCCGGACTCGCTCTCCATCACCCGCACCAGCCCGTTAAGCGGCGCGCCTGACTGACGTACCGGGTTGCCGTTCTTAAAGTAGACTGCGGAGGTTTCTGGAATATTAACCAGCGGGTAATCCGAGGCCGGGCTGTCCATCGGCATCAGCAGCGGATCAAGCAACTGAGCGGCAGGAATATCCTGCGCCGCCGCCTCATCGACCAGCGCCTGCAGCTGCTCGAGGGTCACCATCCGCTCGACCGGGTATTTGCTTACCGCCAGGCGACGCAGGAAAATCACGTGCGCGCCGCAGCCGAGCTTCTCACCTAAATCATCGATAATCGTCCGGATGTAGGTGCCTTTCGAGCAGTGGATCTCCAACTCCAGCTCATCGCCTTCGCGGCGAATAAACAGCAGCTCATAGACGGTTATCGGCCGGGCTTCCCGCGGAACTTCAATACCCTGGCGAGCATATTCGTATAGCTTCTTGCCCTGATATTTCAGCGCCGAATACATCGACGGCACCTGCTGCGTCTCGCCGCGGAAGCTGTCCAGCGCCGCCGCCAGCTGTTCGTCGCTAAAGGTCAGCGGGCGCTCTTCCACCACCTGACCGTCGGCATCGGAGGTATCCGTGCGCTGGCCAAGTTTGGCGATCACGCGGTAACGCTTATCGGAGTCCAGCAGATACTGGGAAAACTTGGTCGCTTCGCCAAGGCAGATCGGCAGCATACCGGTCGCCAGCGGATCCAGCGCGCCGGTATGTCCGGCGCGGTTGGCGTTATAAATACGTTTTACTTTCTGCAGCACATCGTTACTGGAGGCGCCCTGAGGCTTGTCCAGCAACAATACGCCATGCACGTCGCGGCCGCGACGACGAGGACGACTCATCAGTCCTCCTTGCTGTCGTCCGGGTTCACACGACGCTCATCGTCGTGTTTCACCACGCTGGTGACCAGGTTGGACATACGCATCCCTTCCACCAGTGAGTTGTCGTAGAAGAAAGTCAGTTCCGGTACGATGCGCAGACGCATCGCTTTCCCCAGCAGAGAGCGGATAAAGCCAGAAGCTTCCTGCAGCGCTTTGATGCCCGCTTTCACCGCGGCTTCATCTTTGTCGTTAAGGAAGGTGACATACACCTTGGCATAGGCCAGGTCACGGGACATTTCCACACCGGAAACGGTGGTCATCATGCCCAGACGCGGATCTTTAATTTCACGCTGCAGGATGATGGCAATCTCTTTTTGCATCTCCTGGGCCACACGCTGCGGGCGACCAAATTCTTTCGCCATAATAAGTTCTCCAGAATAAAGACAAAAAAGGGGCCAAAAGCCCCTTTTTAAAATGATTGCCGGGTGGCGCTTCGCTTCCCCGGCTGCTTAGCCATCAAATGATTAATCGATGCTACGCTGGATTTCGATGATTTCGAACACTTCGATCATATCGCCAACGCGAACGTCGTTGTAGTTCTTCACGCCGATACCACATTCCATGCCGTTACGGACTTCGTTAACGTCATCTTTGAAGCGGCGCAGGGATTCCAGCTCGCCTTCATAGATAACCACGTTGTCACGCAGAACGCGGATTGGGTTGTGACGTTTGATCGTCCCTTCGGTAACCATACAGCCCGCGATGGCGCCGAATTTCGGCGATTTGAAGACATCACGCACTTCAGCCAGACCGATGATCTGCTGTTTCAGTTCCGGAGACAGCATGCCGCTCATCGCCGCTTTCACTTCGTCGATCAGGTTATAGATGACGGAGTAGTAACGCAGATCCAGGCTTTCCGCTTCGATAACTTTACGCGCAGAGGCATCGGCACGAACGTTGAAGCCAACCAGAATCGCGTTGGATGCTGCTGCCAGGGTAGCGTCGGTTTCGGTGATACCACCTACGCCGGAACCGATGATCTTCACTTTCACTTCGTCGGTAGACAGTTTCAGTAAGGAATCGGAAATCGCTTCGACAGAACCCTGTACGTCCGCCTTCAGTACGATGTTCACTTCGTGAACTTCGCCTTCGGTCATGTTAGCGAACATGTTTTCCAGTTTAGATTTCTGCTGACGCGCCAGCTTAACTTCACGGAATTTGCCCTGACGATACAGCGCCACTTCACGCGCTTTTTTCTCGTCACGCACTACGGTCACTTCATCACCGGCAGCCGGCACACCGGACAGGCCGAGGATTTCCACCGGAATGGACGGACCCGCTTCCAGCACTTCGCGACCCAGTTCGTCACGCATCGCGCGCACACGGCCATATTCGAAGCCGCACAGAACAATGTCGCCCTTGTGCAGAGTACCTTCGCGAACCAGAACGGTAGCTACCGGACCACGACCTTTATCAAGGAAGGATTCGATGACCGCGCCGCTCGCCATACCGTTGCGGACCGCTTTCAGCTCAAGAACTTCAGCCTGCAGCAGGATCGCGTCCAGCAGGTCGTCGATGCCGGTACCCGCTTTCGCGGAAACGTGGACGAACTGGCTCTCGCCGCCCCACTCTTCCGGCAGGATGCCGTACTGGGACAGTTCGTTCTTCACGCGATCCGGATCGGCTTCTGGCTTATCGATCTTGTTCACCGCCACTACCACCGGTACCTGCGCCGCTTTAGCGTGCTGGATAGCTTCGATAGTCTGCGGCATCACGCCGTCGTCTGCCGCCACCACCAGAACCACGATATCCGTCGCCTGCGCGCCACGAGCACGCATGGAGGTAAACGCGGCGTGGCCCGGGGTATCCAGGAAGGTGATCATGCCGTTGTCGGTTTCGACGTGGTAAGCACCGATGTGCTGGGTAATACCACCCGCTTCGCCGGAGGCAACCTTGGTAGAACGAATGTAGTCCAGCAGCGAGGTTTTACCGTGGTCAACGTGACCCATAATGGTCACGACCGGTGCGCGCGGTTCAGCCGCCGCGCCGGTGTCACGGTCGCTCATTACGGCTTCTTCCAGTTCGTTTTCACGACGCAGGATAACTTTGTGGCCCATCTCTTCGGCAACCAGCTGTGCGGTTTCCTGATCGATGACCTGGTTGATGGTCGCCATGGCGCCCAGCTTCATCATCGCTTTGATGACCTGAGAACCTTTCACCGCCATCTTGTTAGCCAGTTCGCCAACGGTGATGGTTTCGCCGATTACGACGTCACGGTTAACGGCCTGCGCTGGCTTCTGGAAGCCCTGCTGCAGAGCGGAACCTTTACGGTGCTTACCGCCTTTACCGCCGCGAACGGCCGCGCGGGCTTCTTCACGATCAGCTTTCGATTCAGCGTGTTTGTTGCCTTTCTTCGCCGGACGAGCCGCTTTGCTGCTACGGCTACGGCCGCGACCGCCTTCGACTTCACGATCGTTATCATCTTCAGCCTGACGAGCATGCTGTGATGTGGTGACGTGATAGTCGCTGCTATCTTCCGGGCTGTCTGAGGTTTCAGACCAATTTTTTTCGTTTTCTTCAGCCATACGGCGTGCTTCTTCCGCTACACGGCGCGCTTCTTCTTCAAGTTTGCGGCGTGCTTCTTCTTCCGATTTGCGCTTCAATTCCGCGGCTTCGTTCTCGCGACGGATCTTTTCAGCCTGGGCGGTTTTGGTCATTTCGTCGGTATGTTGATTGCTCACTTTGTCTTTTTCCGCAGCTTCACGTTTCGCTTTATCAGCGACTTCACGTTTAGCTTGTTCTGCGGCCTCACGTTCAGCTTTTAATTGCGCCTCGCGTTTCGCTGCTTCTTCAGCTTCACGACGGGCCTGCTCTTCCGCTTCACGCTGCGCCTGCTCTTCCGCGGCCAGGCGTTCAGCCTCTTGCGGATCGCGTTTCACAAAGGTGCGTTTCTTGCGGACTTCGATTTGTACCGATTTACTCTTTCCACCGGTACCTGGAATATTCAACGTACTGCGCGTCTTACGCTGTAACGTCAGCTTGTCTGGCGCCGAGCCGTGTTCACGGTTCAGGTGCGTCAACAAAGTTTGTTTCTCTTGCGAGGTCACAGAATCATCAGCCGATTTGCGGATGCCTGCGTCAGCAAATTGCTGTATCAGGCGATCCACAGAGGTCTGAATCTCTGAGGCCAGCGCTTTAATAGTCACATCTGTCATGCTGTTCCTTCCTGCTACAGTTTATTACGCTTCGTCGCCGAACCAACAAATGTTGCGAGCGGCCATGATGAGCTCGCCAGCTTTCTCGTCGGTCATCCCTTCGATATCAGCCAGGTCATCAACGCCCTGCTCGGCGAGATCTTCCAGCGTACAAACACCACGGGCAGCCAGTTTGAATGCCAGGGCACGATCCAGACCTTCGAGATTCAACAGATCATCGGCAGGTTTGTTATCTCCCAGGCTTTCTTCCTGAGCCAGCGCCAGCGTAGTCAGTGCGTTTTTCGCACGCTCACGAAGTGCTTCAACGGTGGCTTCATCCAGACCGTCGATTTCCAGCAGTTCTTTCATCGGCACATAGGCCAGCTCTTCCAGCGAGGAGAAGCCTTCTTCAACCAGCACTGTCGCGAAATCTTCATCAATATCAAGATATTTGGTGAAGGTATCGATAGCGGCATGCGCTTCCGCCTGGTGCTTAGCCTGCAGATCGTCAACGGTCATGACGTTGAGTTCCCAGCCGCTGAGCTGTGAAGCCAGGCGGACGTTCTGACCGTTACGGCCGATCGCCTGCGCCAGGTTGCCCGCTTCTACCGCGATATCCATGGTGTGTTTATCTTCATCCACCACGATGGACGCGACGTCTGCCGGCGCCATAGCGTTAATCACGAACTGCGCCGGGTTATCATCCCACAGGACGATATCGATGCGTTCACCACCCAGCTCAGTCGACACGGCCTGCACACGCGCACCGCGCATACCGACGCAAGCGCCAACCGGGTCGATGCGCTTGTCGTTGGTTTTCACCGCGATTTTGGCACGAGAGCCCGGATCGCGAGCCGCCGCTTTGATCTCCAGCACTTCTTCACCGATTTCCGGCACTTCGATGCGGAACAGTTCGATCAGCATCTCAGGTTTGGAACGGGTGACGAACAGCTGGGCGCCACGCGCTTCCGGACGGACAGCGTACAGTACGCCGCGAATGCGGTCGCCCGGACGGAAGTTTTCACGCGGCAGCATATCTTCACGCAGGATCACGGCTTCAGCGTTGTTACCCAGATCCAGTGTGATATTGTCGCGGTTCACTTTTTTCACCACGCCGGTGATGATCTCACCTTCGTGCTCGCGGAACTGATCGACCACCATCGCGCGCTCGGCTTCGCGGACTTTCTGCACGATAACCTGCTTAGCGGTCTGGGTGGTGATACGGTCGAAGGTAACAGATTCGATCTGATC
Organism: Klebsiella sp. MS 92-3; assembly: GCF_000195655.1. NCBI lineage: Bacteria > Pseudomonadati > Pseudomonadota > Gammaproteobacteria > Enterobacterales > Enterobacteriaceae > Klebsiella > Klebsiella sp. MS 92-3. Next base: position 91,775 of record NZ_GL882724.1, on the reverse strand, counting down.
TTCGACATAGTCGCCGACGTTCATGCTTTCATCTTCGAAACGCGCTGCTTCCAGCGTGATCTCGCGCGTCGGCTGGGTGACTTCTTCTACAACCAGCCAACGACGGAAGGTATCGAAATCGCCGCTCTTGCGGTCGATTTCAACGCGAACGTCGATCTCTTGTTCGTATTTTTTCTTGGTGGCCGTTGCCAGCGCGCTTTCCAGCGCTTCGAAAATTTTCTCACGCGGCAGCGCTTTTTCGTTGGAAACGGCTTCAACAACAGCCAAAATTTCTTTGTTCATCGGGGCCTTTCACCTCAATCCAGACTGTTAAAAGTGGGGAACCAGGTTCGCCTTCTGGATGTTACTCAGCGCGAACACTTCATCTTTGCCTTCGACGGTTACCGTGATCATCTCACCGTCTACCGCTTTGATAATGCCCTGCCATTTGCGGCGGTTCTGAACCGCCATGCGCAGCACCAGCGCAACTTCTTCGCCGGTGAAACGTTGATAGTGTTCGGCGGTGAACATCGGACGGTCAAGACCAGGCGAAGAGACTTCCAGGTTGTAAGCGACAGTGATCGGGTCTTCGACATCCATGACGGCGCTTACCTGGTGGCTCACATCAGCACAATCATCAACGTTGATGCCATCTTCACTATCAATATAGATGCGCAGTGTGGATGTGCGACCGCGAATAAATTCGATGCCGACCAGCTCAAAGCCAAGCGCTTCAACCGGCGCAGTGAGCATCTCTGTCAATTTTTGCTCTAATGTGGACAAACCCACCCCCAAGACATAAAAAAAGGGCGTATAGCCCAGTTATTCTGAAGTCAGATAACAAAAAACCCCGATAAATCGGGGCTTTAGATAACTGAACCCTGAGATCGCCATGGCGATCTGGAACACCTTCCGCAAGAATTCTTTCAAATTCGGCTACGAAGGACACCTAGTCCTCACAGTATATTTGAAAAAGTACTTAATGGGAAAGTGGTTGCGGGGGCCGGATTTGAACCGACGACCTTCGGGTTATGAGCCCGACGAGCTACCAGGCTGCTCCACCCCGCGCCTGAAACGTGGCATATTTTACTCTTTTTGAGCAAAAGACGCAAATACTGCTGGGATTTGGTACCGAAGACGGGACATAAAATCGAGATGAATTGTAACGGCGATTAGTATATTTTGTCAACATGCTTTTTAGCGCCCCCGATTGCCGTTTGTGCTGGTATTTCAGGCTTTTTTAGCAAAAAGATGATGAAGCACTTCCTGTCGCCAGTAAAAGATGGTTAAATGAATACTCACAATTAATGCATAAAAATGCAGTTAAGGTTGTTGGGTCGAACTCACCACAGTCTATCGAGCAGGGTTTTATTTTATGACGACGATTCTCAAGCATCTCCCGGTTGGTCAACGTATTGGTATCGCTTTCTCTGGTGGACTGGATACCAGCGCCGCGCTGTTATGGATGCGCAAAAAAGGCGCCGTGCCTTATGCATATACCGCTAACCTGGGTCAACCGGACGAAGACGACTACGATGCTATCCCGCGCCGCGCGAAAGAGTACGGCGCTGAAGGCGCCCGTCTGATCGACTGCCGCAAACAGCTGGTCGCAGAAGGGATCGCCGCGATTCAGTGTGGCGCTTTCCATAACACCACCGGTGGGTTGACCTACTTCAACACCACGCCGCTAGGCCGCGCGGTCACCGGCACCATGCTGGTGGCGGCGATGAAAGAAGACGGCGTTAACATTTGGGGCGATGGCAGCACCTATAAAGGCAACGATATCGAACGTTTCTATCGTTACGGCCTGCTGACCAACGCTGAACTGCAGATTTACAAACCGTGGCTGGACAGCGACTTTATCAATGAGCTCGGCGGTCGTCACGAAATGTCCGAATTTATGATCGCCTGCGGCTTTGATTACAAGATGTCGGTCGAGAAAGCCTACTCCACCGACTCCAATATGCTCGGCGCGACCCATGAAGCGAAAGATCTCGAATTCCTGAACTCCAGCGTCAAGATCGTCAACCCGATTATGGGCGTGAAGTTCTGGGACGAAAACGTGAAGATCCCTGCGGAAGAGGTCACCGTACGCTTTGAGCAGGGCCATCCGGTGGCGCTGAATGGTAAAACCTTTGCCGATGACGTCGAGATGATGCTGGAAGCCAACCGCATCGGCGGTCGTCACGGCCTGGGCATGAGCGACCAGATTGAAAACCGGATTATCGAAGCGAAAAGCCGCGGCATTTATGAAGCTCCGGGGATGGCGCTGCTGCATATTGCCTACGAGCGTTTGCTGACCGGTATCCATAACGAAGATACGATTGAGCAATATCACGCCCACGGTCGCCAGTTGGGCCGCCTGCTGTATCAGGGCCGCTGGTTTGATTCCCAGGCGCTGATGCTGCGTGATTCGCTGCAGCGCTGGGTCGCCAGCCAGATCACCGGCGAAGTCACCCTCGAACTGCGTCGCGGTAACGACTACTCGATCCTCAATACGGTATCAGACAACCTGACCTATAAAGCGGAGCGTCTGACCATGGAAAAAGGCGATTCCATGTTTACTGCCGAAGACCGTATCGGCCAGCTGACCATGCGTAATCTGGACATCACCGATACCCGCGAGAAGCTGTTCGGCTATGCACAGTCTGGCCTGCTGAGCGCCTCCTCGGCAACCGGTTTACCGCAGGTTGAAAATCTGGAAAACAAAGGCAAATAATCGCCTGACAATGTTGCTTTCCGCCGGCGGATCACCGCCG
>NZ_GL882724.1:83893-88946 GCF_000195655.1 Klebsiella sp. MS 92-3 | reverse complement strand
ATCGCCAGACCAGCAAAACTGTTGACTATAATAGCCTCAATTGATTAATTCATATCTGGTGATACACATCATGAATATTAAACCGCCGATCAGGCCGCAAAAGACCATTGACCGACTGATCGATGTACTTGAGCCACACGCGACACCCGTTAACGCGATCGCCAGAAAAAGACTGACATGGGAATATAAAGGCAAAACCCAGCTCTTTATTTTTAAAAAAGGCGAGCTGTCGATTATTCGTAATTCCGACAGGCTACTGATGGTGACCGTCTATGAGCCGCATCTTTTCGGCGTGGCGGAAATGCTGCAGCCCAGCCGCAGCCACAGCCTGCGAGCCGAGGTATCATGCGAACTGCTACGGATCGACTATGACCTGGCTTCGGCGCTTTTTCGTCAGCATAACCTGTGGGAAGAGGTGACCAGCCTGTTGGCTTATCATACCTCGTATATGGTGTATCGTGACGATCTGGTCCTGCAGCAGCGTACCTATTCGGTCATCCGTAACCATTTGCTGGAGATGATGCTATTAAGCGAAGAGACCCGACAGCGAGTATCTATTCTTGAGTATATTCAGGACAGGACCCTTCTGTCGCGTAGCAGTATTCTCAATGTATTGTCAGCATTAAAGAAAGGCGGTTATATTACCTTTGCCCGCGGCGGTTATTTACAAAATATCGTCTCACTTCCTGAAAAATTCTGACCCGCACTCCTCCTATCATTTATTGTTATTTGCTGCAGCGGGGAAGATGTTTAAATTTAAACCAATAACCGTTACCGCTAAAAGAACAAAAATTTTATGCTAAGCGCCTGGGTTTCCCGGAAGACAATCTATTACTGAGTTCGCCAGCAGACGACCACAAACGGCGTTAACCGCCGGGTCTGCACCGGCTCAGGATATGCCAGCGGAAATCGGCCAGACGTGTGCGGCGGTAGCGAGAGTTGCCCCCTCGCCTGCCGCGACCATAACAATGAGATGCACGAACCCGTTAATTATGCCCGAACGCCCATATCGGGCTTTTTTTTATCTGAAGGAATTTAATAATGAAGTCTATTGCTGCAAAAATGGTTGCCGTAACGATCGCTTTGGGAGCCAGCAGCGCTGCCTGCGCAGCCGTTAACCTGCATGGAGAAGCTGGCGCCGAGTTTACCAATCTGTCCGCCAGCTTTGGCGCCGGGGAACCGGGTATGACGTTCAGTTCTCAGTGGGCCCATAGCGACAACGACGGAGATAGTGTAGGACTGGGAATGGGTTATAACTTTAACCTTGGCCCTTTTCTGATGACCCTGGGCGGTAAGGCGGTCTATCTGAATCCAAAAGATGGTGATGAAGGTTACGCCATCGCCGCCGGTGGCGGCGCTGAACTCCCCCTTGGTCAGTATTTCACGCTTTTCGGCGAGGGCTATTACTCACCGGACTCAATGTCCAGCGGCGTTGAGGATTATGTGGAGGCCAATGCCGGGGTACGCCTTAACGTGCTCCCGTCTCTGAATATCGAAGCTGGCTATCGCTATATTGATATGGCAGGGAAAGATGGCAATCGCGATAACACGCTGGCCGACGGCGCTTACGCCGGGGTTAACTTCCGCTTTTAACTCTTCACAGGGATTGCCGGTCGGCAGTCCCTGTTTCATTCTCAGCTGGTCAGCGGCACGCTTTTCAGTACGCGGTTGATCTCTTGTAGGCCTGCAATATTATTCTCTTTGCGGTAAACCTCATTCATGGACGCCATCTGCTCCAGGCGGGTCAGGGCGCCATACACCTTATACGCCTCGCTGTGTCTGTCGAACACATCGCGGCGCTCCACGTCCTGCAGATAATGACTTTTCAACGAATGGTTAAGGCGACTAATCAGTGCCGTATTGTCCTGGAAATAGCGCCTCACCGCCTGGGCATGATTCGCTGTAGTCCCAGACTCACTGGGCGATACCGGTACGGTTAGCGCATTAATCGTCTCCACCGTTTGGGAGGGCGATGTTGAACTGCACCCAGCTAAACCGAGTACGCCGGCGACGATAAGCAACCCGATCTTGTTCATTGTGTCACTTCACCTCTGTTAATTTGACGAGGCGACTTTAACGACAGTAAAAGGAGGCAACCAGCGAAGAGATGTTTATAAATAAATGTCCAGCGGGGACAAAAACAAAAAAAGACGCTTTTCAGCGTCTTTTTTCTGGAATATTGGTACCGAGGATGGGACTCGAACCCACAAGCCCGTTAGGGCACTACCACCTCAAGGTAGCGTGTCTACCAATTCCACCACCTCGGTACAGAATACTTAGTGCGGGATATCGCTGGTCGGCTGAGCCGGCGCAGTTGGCTGAGTTTGCTCCGTTTTCGGCGCGCTCAGATTATCCCACTCACTTCCTTTACTGGTCTTGTTGCTGTTGATATTACCCAGCGCCAGACTGATGATGAAGAACAGCGCAGCCAGGATGCCGGTCATTCGGGTCATAAAGTTGCCAGAACCGCTGGACCCAAACAGTGTGCCGGAAGCGCCTGCACCGAAGGAGGCTCCCATATCAGCGCCTTTACCTTGCTGCAGCATAACCAGACCTACAAGGCCAATCGCTACAATAAGGAAAACAACCAAAAGAGCTTCGTACATAATCAACCTGTTCCTTGCGGATTCGCCGCATACCAAGTGCTTCGACCAATAAAGCGGGACGTTTTAACGTTTCCCACTGAAGCGGGTGTGAATACTAACCAAAGCGAATGACCTTCGCAAGGGCAATTTCGACACATTGTATCAACTGCAGAAAAAAACAGCAAAAAGCCAATTTTCGATCATAAAAAAGGCGGCAAGCGCCGCCTTTTTAACCACTTAGCCGGCAAAGCTAAACGCTTTTTACCGCCTCAGCGATGCGGTGCGCAAACTCGTGCACCTGATCTTCATGCTCGCCTTCCACCATCACGCGGATTAGCGGCTCCGTACCCGATTTACGCAGCAGGACACGGCCGCGTTTTCCTAACGCCGCCTCCACTTCCGCGGTCACCGCTTTGACGTGCTCATTCTCCAGCGGGTTACCGCTGCCCTCGGTAAAGCGGACATTCACCAGCAGCTGAGGGAACATTTTCATCCCGCTGCACAGGTCATGCAGGCTCATGTGGTTGCGGACCATCGCCGCGACCACCTGCAGGCTGGCGACAATGCCATCGCCGGTGGTGGTTTTATCCAGCAGGATCACATGGCCGGAATTTTCCGCACCGATGCGCCAGCCTTTTTCCTGGAGCATCTCCAGTACATAGCGGTCACCGACCTTCGCGCGGGCAAACGGGATGCCTAACTGCTTGAGCGCCAGCTCCAGCCCCATATTACTCATCAGCGTGCCGACGGCGCCGCCGCGCAGCTGCCCCTGACGCAATCCTTCCCGGGCTATGATATAGAGGATCTGGTCGCCATCGACTTTATTGCCTTCGTGGTCAACCATAATCACCCGATCGCCATCGCCGTCGTAGGCAATACCCAGATCGGCTTTTTCCGCCAGCACGCGCGCCTGCAGCGCCCGCACGTCAGTGGCGCCGACCTCTTCGTTGATGTTGAGACCGTCTGGCTCGCAGCCCATCGCGATAACCTGGGCTCCCAGCTCGCGGAAGACATTAGGGGCGATGTGATAGGTCGCGCCGTGCGCGCAATCCACCACCACTTTCAGCGTTCCCAGGCTCAGTTCGTTGGGAAAGGTACCCTTACAAAATTCAATGTAGCGCCCCGCCGCATCGACGATACGGCTGGCTTTGCCCAGCTCAGCCGAATCCACGCAGGTGAGCTCTTTCTCCATTTCGGCTTCAATCGCCTCTTCGACATCATCCGGCAGTTTGGTGCCCTCAATGGAGAAGAATTTAATGCCGTTGTCGTAGAAAGGGTTATGTGAAGCAGAGATAACAATCCCCGCCTCGGCGCGGAAGGCGCGCGTCAGGTAGGCGATGGCCGGTGTCGGCATAGGCCCGGTGAACGACGCAGAGAGCCCCGCTGCCGCCAGTCCAGCTTCCAGCGCCGATTCCAGCATATAGCCCGAAATACGGGTATCCTTGCCGATGATAATTTTACGTGAACCGTGACGCGCTAACACTTTGCCCGCCGCCCAGCCCAGCTTGAGCACAAACTCCGGAGTGATCGGCGCATCGCCGACGCGGCCACGAATACCATCGGTGCCAAAATACTTGCGGTTACTCATAACGTTTTTTTCCCTTAGCGGCGAGGGTGGCTTCCACCACGCGCAGCGCTTCTACCGTTTCTTTGACATCATGGACGCGGATAATCTGCGCGCCCTGCATTGCTGCAATGACGGCACACGCCAGGCTGCCGTTCAGCCGCTCCGACGGCCCGACGTTCAGCAACTGACCTACCATCGACTTACGTGACATACCGACCAGCAGCGGCAGACCAAAGTGATGAAACTCCCCAAGCCTGGCCAACAGTTGGTAATTGTGGGAGAGATTTTTACCGAAACCGAATCCCGGGTCGAGCAGCAATTTTTCTTTTGCGATCCCCGCCTGTTCGCAGCGCACAATGTGCTCATTAAAAAAACGCTCAACATCGGCGAAGACGTCCTCATACTTCGGCGCCTCCTGCATGGTTTTTGGTTGTCCCTGCATATGCATCAGACACACCGGCAGTCCAGTTTCCGCGGCGGCCTGCAGCGCGCCGGGCTCGGTCAGCGAACGAATATCGTTGATGATATGCGCCCCGGCCCTGGCCGATTGGCGAATAACCTCCGCCTTGGAGGTATCCACTGAGATCCATACCTCAAAGCGCTGGGCAATGGCTTCAACCACCGGTATCACCCGCGCAAGCTCCTCTTCCACACTAACCTCAGCCGCCCCTGGCCGCGTCGATTCACCGCCGATATCAATGATGGTCGCGCCGGCGTTGATCATCAGATTGGCATGCTTCACCGCCTCAATCAGCGAATTATGGGCGCCGCCATCGGAGAAGGAGTCAGGCGTCACATTTAGAATACCCATCACGTGGGGGTGAGAGAGATCGAGGGTTGAGCCCTGGGCTACAAGTTTCATCACAAAATCCCTGAGACTGAAGAGGTTAAAAAAGAAAAA
>NZ_GL882724.1:80555-83800 GCF_000195655.1 Klebsiella sp. MS 92-3 | reverse complement strand
AAAAAAAAAAAAAAACCCCCGGGGGGGCGGGGGGGGGTTTTTAAGGTTAAACAAGCATCAACAGCGGTAGCTTACTTGTCGCCCAGCTGCTCTGACATGGTGTTGCCCGGGTTCGGCGTACGCGGTTCATCAACCGGACGCGGCGCACGAGGCGTGCCATTGTTGTCAGAGTTGTTAGAAGAACCTGGTTCTTCCCAACCCGCTGGCGGACGAACTTCGCGACGAGCCATCAGGTCGTCAATCTGCGGCGCATCGATGGTCTCATACTTCATGAGCGCATCTTTCATCGCGTGCAGAATGTCCATGTTGTCGTTCAGCAGCTGGCGAGCACGACCGTAGTTACGCTCAATCAGCGATTTCACTTCCTGGTCGATGATACGCGCGGTTTCATCGGACATATGCTTCGCTTTCGCGACGCTACGGCCGAGGAAGACTTCACCCTCTTCTTCCGCATACAGCAGCGGACCGAGTTTGTCGGAGAAGCCCCACTGGGTCACCATGTTACGCGCCAGGTTCGTCGCCACTTTAATATCGTTGGACGCACCGGTAGAAACATGTTCCGGACCGTAGATAATCTCTTCCGCCAGACGACCGCCGTACAGGGTGGAGATCTGGCTTTCCAGTTTCTGACGGCTGGCGCTGATTGCATCGCCTTCCGGCAGGAAGAAGGTCACACCCAGCGCACGACCGCGCGGGATAATCGTCACTTTGTGCACCGGATCGTGCTCCGGCACCAGGCGACCAATAATCGCGTGGCCCGCTTCATGATAAGCAGTAGACTCTTTCTGCGCTTCCGTCATCACCATGGAGCGACGTTCCGCACCCATCATGATTTTGTCTTTCGCTTTCTCGAACTCAACCATCGACACAACGCGTTTGTTGCCGCGGGCAGCAAACAGCGCCGCTTCGTTGACCAGGTTGGCCAGATCCGCACCGGAGAAGCCCGGGGTACCGCGCGCAATGATTGCCGCATCGATATCCGGCGCCAGCGGAACGCGACGCATATGCACTTTCAGGATCTGCTCACGACCGCGAACATCCGGCAGGCCAACCACCACCTGGCGGTCAAAACGGCCCGGACGCAACAGCGCGGGGTCAAGAACGTCCGGACGGTTAGTCGCCGCGATAACGATGATACCTTCGTTACCTTCGAAGCCGTCCATCTCAACCAGCATCTGGTTCAGGGTCTGCTCACGTTCATCGTGACCACCGCCCAGGCCTGCGCCACGCTGGCGGCCGACGGCGTCGATTTCATCGATGAAGATGATGCAAGGCGCGGCTTTCTTAGCCTGTTCGAACATGTCACGCACACGAGAAGCGCCCACACCGACGAACATTTCGACGAAGTCAGAACCGGAAATGGTAAAGAACGGAACCTTCGCTTCACCAGCGATCGCTTTCGCCAGCAGCGTTTTACCGGTACCCGGAGGGCCGACCATCAGGACGCCTTTCGGGATTTTACCGCCCAGTTTCTGGAAACGGCTCGGCTCACGCAGGTATTCTACCAGCTCGCCGACTTCCTCTTTCGCTTCGTCACACCCGGCAACGTCTGCAAAAGTGGTTTTGATCTGGTCTTCCGTCAACATACGGGCTTTGCTTTTGCCGAAGGACATCGCGCCCTTCCCGCCGCCGCCCTGCATTTGCCGCATAAAGAAGATCCAGACGCCGATCAGCAGCAGCATTGGGAACCAGGAGATGAAGATGGAAGCCAGCAGGCTCGGCTCTTCTGGTGGTTCGCCAACAACTTTGACGTTTTTAGTCAACAGGTTATCGAGCAGCTTCGGATCGTTAACCGGAATGTAAGTCGTGTAACGGTTACTATCTTTCTTGGTAACGTTGATCTCACGTCCGTTGATACGCGCTTCGCGAACCTGGTCCTGATTGACCTCTTGCAGGAAGGTAGAATAATCCACCTTGCGGCCATTCGACTCGCTGGGCCCAAAGCTCTGGAATACTGACATCAGCACAACGGCAATGACCAGCCAGAGTATTAGGTTTTTCGCCATGTCACTCAAGGGATTAACCTCTTATTACAACTGTGTTAAAAACAGCGTCAGGATACTCTATATCCAGTTTCTTTCAAACTTTCGTTTGAAATCTGCCGGTTATGGTTTACGCCCGGTCGCTACAATATACACTTCACGCGAACGAGCGCGGGAAGAGTCCGGCTTACGAACTTTGACCTTCGTAAACAGGGAGCGAATTTCTCGAAGATACTCATCGAAGCCTTCGCCCTGGAACACCTTCACTACAAAACTACCACCTGGCGCTAATACATCACGAGACATTTCAAGCGCCAGTTCTACCAGATACATAGCCCGGGGAATATCCACCGCCGGTGTTCCGCACATATTCGGCGCCATATCGGACATGACAACTTGGACTTTACTGTCGCCCACTCGCTCAAGTAACGCTTTCAGGACTAATTCATCACGAAAATCGCCCTGAAGGAAGTCCACACCAACGATTGGATCCATTGGTAAAAGATCGCAAGCGATGATGCGGCCGCTGTTGCCGATCTGCGTGACCGCATACTGCGACCAGCCACCGGGAGCAGCACCGAGGTCGACTACCGTCATCCCCGGCTTAAAAATTTTGTCACTTTGCTGTATTTCATCAAGTTTAAACCAGGCACGGGAACGTAACCCCTTTTTCTGTGCCTGTTGAACATATTTATCGCTAAAGTGTTCCTGAAGCCAGCGGCTTGAGCTGGCAGAACGCTTTTTACCTGTCATTTAACATTCCCGTTCGGGTTCATCGTACTTTACTGCGTAAAAATCGACGCGGTAGTTTGGCGATATATGGGAGATGGCGGTAGAATGACCCGTTTTCAATCCCAACGTAAGCAAAAAAATACGATGAATCTGAGTACTAAACAAAAACAGCACCTGAAAGGTCTGGCACATCCGCTCAAGCCGGTAGTTATGCTTGGCAACAATGGTTTGACCGAAGGGGTACTGGCCGAGATCGAACAAGCGTTAGGGCACCATGAACTCATCAAGGTGAAGATCGCCTCAGAAGATCGCGAAACAAAAGCCTTGATCGTGGAAGCCATTGTACGCGAAACCGGCGCCTGTAACGTACAGGTCATCGGTAAAACGCTGGTTCTGTACCGCCCAACGCCAGAGCGTAAAATCTCGCTGCCACGCTAAGAATATCCTGAATCTCGACACAACTTTGTGTAAAACGAGGGATTTCTGCGGCCAGGCGAGCAAAATGCCATGCTCCTGACGTTGATAAAAAGG
>NZ_GL882724.1:79804-80390 GCF_000195655.1 Klebsiella sp. MS 92-3 | reverse complement strand
GCCCCTTTTTTCCTTTCTTTACAATCTATAAACATCGTAGCGGGAAATACGCCTTACAGGTATTCAACCTTGGTAATTTCGTATTCCACTTCCCCACCCGGGGTACGGATAGTCACGACGTCATCCTGCTCTTTGCCGATCAGACCGCGGGCGATCGGCGAGTTCACGGAGATCAGATTCTGCTTAAAATCAGCTTCGTCATCGCCCACGATGCGGTAGGTCTGTTCCTCGTCGGTATCGAGGTTCAGCACGCTGACGGTAGAACCAAAAATCACCCGGCCGTTGTTCGGCATTTTGGTGATATCGATAACCTGCGCGTTAGACAGCTTCGCTTCGATATCCTTGATACGCCCCTCGCAGAAACCCTGCTGCTCACGCGCGGCGTGATACTCGGCATTCTCTTTCAGATCGCCGTGTTCACGGGCCTCAGCAATAGCAGCAATGATTTCAGGACGACGCACAGACTTCAGATAATCCAGTTCTTCGCGCAGTTTTTCAGCGCCACGTAAGGTCATCGGAATCGCTTGCATTAGTTATACCTCTTTATCATTCCTTCAGGGAACGGATAGCTCCGCTCCGCCACCTG
>NZ_GL882724.1:78064-79708 GCF_000195655.1 Klebsiella sp. MS 92-3 | reverse complement strand
CCCCCCCCCCCCCCCCCCCGGGGGGGGAACAAAAAAAAAAAAAAACCGACCCGGGAAACACTCCCCAGGTCAGCAGCAATTTTTCATTTGATGGGTATTTTACCCCGAAGTTCATTATGGGTCATCGTTTACTTTACTGGGCGTTGCACCGTAGTATGACGGCCTGGCTTCAGGTTGTTAGCGCGAGATTATGCGATTTCCCAGATTTATCATCGGATTGACCGCCGGTATAGCGCTTAGCGCTCAGGCGGCGAATATTGACGAGTACATCAACCAGCTTCCCGCCGGTGCGAACCTTGCCTTTATGGCGCAAAAGGTCGGCGCATCGACGCCGGAAATCGACTATCACAGCCAGCAAATGGCGCTCCCGGCCAGTACGCAAAAGGTCATCACCGCGCTGGCGGCGCTGCTGCAACTGGGGCCCGATTTTCGCTTTACCACCACGCTGGAAACCAAAGGTTCCCTTGACGGCGGCGTGCTGAAAGGCGACCTGATTGCACGCTTCGGCGGCGATCCGACGCTTAAACGGCAGGATATTCGCAATATGGTGGCGACGCTGAAAAAAGCCGGCGTGCAGCGTATCGAAGGCAATGTGCTCATCGATACCTCGGTCTTCGCCAGCCATGACAAAGCGCCCGGCTGGCCGTGGAACGACCTGACGCAGTGCTTCAGCGCCCCGCCGGCGGCGGCGATTGTCGACCGTAACTGCTTCTCTGTCTCGCTGTATAGCGCGCAGAAACCGGGCGATGTCGCCTTCATTCGCGTTGCATCCTATTATCCGGTCACCATGTTCAGCCAGGTGCGAACGCTGGCGCGTGGCTCATCGGAAGCGCAGTATTGCGAGCTCGACGTGGTGCCGGGCGATCTCAATCGCTATACTCTCACCGGCTGCCTGCCGCAGCGTAGCGAGCCGCTGCCTCTGGCCTTCGCCATTCAGGATGGCGCCAGCTATGCCGGAGCGATCCTCAAAGCCGAGCTGGCCCAGGCGGGGATCACCTACAGCGGCACGCTGCTGCGCCAGACGCTGGCCAATGAGCCCGGCACCGTGCTGGCAACCAGCCAGTCGGCTCCGCTGCACGATCTGCTGCGGATCATGCTGAAGAAGTCAGACAACATGATTGCCGACACCGTCTTTCGCACCATCGGCCACGCCCGGTTCGGCGTACCTGGCACCTGGCGGGCGGGCTCCGATGCCGTACGGCAGATCCTGCGTCAACAGGCTGGGGTCGATCTCGGCAATACTATCATCGCCGACGGCTCTGGCCTGTCGCGCCACAACCTGATCGCCCCGGCGACCATGATGCAGGTGCTGCAGTATATCGCCCAGCACGATACCGAGCTCAACTTCATCTCCATGCTGCCGCTGGCGGGCCATGACGGATCGCTGCAGTATCGCGCCGGTCTTCATCAGGCGGGCGTCGATGGTAAAGTTTCGGCGAAAACCGGGTCGCTCCAGGGGGTTTATAACCTCGCAGGCTTCATCACTACCGCCAGCGGACAAAAGGTGGCCTTCGTGCAATATCTCTCCGGCTACGCCGTGGAGCCAGCTGATCAGCGCAATCGCCGCATCCCACTGGTCCGCTTTGAAAGCCGCTTGTATAAAGATTTGTACCAGAACAATTAAAACAAAAGGGGGGCCCCCCC
>NZ_GL882724.1:75681-77984 GCF_000195655.1 Klebsiella sp. MS 92-3 | reverse complement strand
AAAAAAAAAAAAAAAAAAAAAAGAAGGGGGCGGGGCCGCCAGCGCCCCCCCCTTTTTGATCCAGAGAAGTCAGGATTAGCGTTTGTAGATGAATTCGACGCCTTCTTCGTCGTCCTCATCCCAGTCGTCATCCCAGTCTTCGTCATCTTCTGCTTCGGCTTCGGCCTCTTCAAGCTGCTGACGGTGATAGTCGTCCCACATAAACTCGACTTTCTCCGGCTTCTGCTCTTCTTCCGCCTGCACGATCGGGTTTTCGATGATGAAGGTCATCACGTCCCAGCATAGCTCTTTCACGCCCTGCTGGCTGGCCGCGGAGATCAGGTAGAATTTCTCTTCCCAACCCAGCGCTTCGGCAATCGCTTTGGCTTTGGCTTCGGCTTCGGCCTTGTCCATCAGGTCAATCTTGTTGAAAACTAACCAGCGTGGTTTGGAGGCTAGCTTCTCGCTGTATTTCTCCAGCTCGCCGATGATAATGCGCGCATTCTCAACCGGATCGGAGCCGTCGATCGGATCGATATCGATGAGGTGCAGCAGTACGCGGCAGCGCTCGAGGTGCTTGAGGAAGCGGATACCGAGGCCTGCCCCTTCCGCTGCGCCTTCAATCAGCCCCGGGATATCGGCAACTACGAAGCTCTTTTCATTGTCCATACGCACCACGCCCAGGCTTGGCACCAGGGTGGTAAACGGATAGTCAGCCACTTTCGGCTTGGCGGCGGAGACCGCACGGATGAAGGTGGATTTGCCGGCGTTCGGCATGCCCAGCATCCCGACATCGGCCAACAGCATCAGCTCCAGCTGCAGGTCGCGTTTATCACCCGGGGTACCCATGGTTTTCTGACGCGGCGTACGGTTAACGGACGATTTGAAACGGGTGTTGCCCAAACCGTGCCAGCCGCCTTTCGCCACCATCAGACGCTGACCGTGTTTGGTCATATCGCCCATGGTCTCGCCGGTGCCCTGATCGATAACCCGGGTGCCGACCGGCACTTTTACCGTCACGTCTTTACCGCGCTTACCGGTACAGTCGCGGCTTTGACCATTCTGCCCACGTTCGGCGCGGAACGATTTTTCAAAACGGTAGTCGATCAGGGTGTTCAGGTTCTCGTCCGCTTCCAGCCAGACATCGCCGCCATCGCCGCCATCGCCGCCGTCCGGACCGCCTTTCGGAATATACTTTTCGCGGCGGAAGCTTACGCAACCATTGCCGCCGTCACCTGCTACGACCAGGATCGTTGCTTCATCTACAAACTTCATTTTACTCTCCGTAAATCATTCGCCTGAGCGGGGCAGCGGTACTACCGCCTCTCGCTTACGCCAACGTCCCCAAAGACGATGACCGATGGCGGAATACATCGCGCCCGCAACCACGACAAACGCACCGAGATAACCAATCAGGTTTAACATCGGTCTGGCGAAAACATCGGGCCAGGCCATTGATAATAAATCAGAAAACAGTAGCGTAAACAGTGGCGTCAAGGTGATTAACGCGCTGACCTGCGCCGCCTGCCAGCGCGCCATGGCTTCCGCCAGCGCCCCGTAGCCGACCAGGGTATTCAGCCCGCAAAAAATCAGGCATGCCAGTTGCCAGCTGCTTAACCGGGAAATCACTCCGGGCTCAGCAAGTGGCAGTAATGCAATCGTACACAAAGTGTACAGCAAAAATAGTATCTGCTGTGATGCCAGACGGCGCAATAACACCTTTTGCGCGACGCCGTAGCTTACCCACACCGTAGCGGCAGCAACGCCGAAAATTACCCCCCACGTGTAGTCCGTCAGGCGGGTAAAGATTTCAATCAGACTGGTATTGAAGAACATCACCAGCCCGCTGAGCAGCATCAACGCGCCCACCACCTGGGTGCCGCGCATGCGCTCTTTCAGAATTACGACGCTAGCCACCATCATCCCCACCGGCGATAGCTGGCCGATGACCTGAGAAGCCGTGGGGCTGAGGTATTGCAGGGAAGAACTAAACAGGATGAAGTTACCGAACAGACCGCCGGTGGCAATCGCTAATAACACCAGCCAGCGCGGCTTGCGAAAAATTCGCATCGGCGGCAGTTTGCCTTTGATCGCGAGGATCGCGCCAAGCCCAATGCTGGCCATCAGAAAGCGATAAAAGACCACCGTAGGCGGCGCCATCACCTCGAGAACCTGTTTCATTGCAATCGGCAACGCTCCCCAACACATTGCGGTGGTAAGCGCCAGAATAATGCCAATCCCAGCCTGCTGCTTCATGCCTGTTTCCCTGCAAAAATTTTCCGGTAGACGAATGTAAAAAGCCCCCCCCCCCCCGGGGGGGGGGG